>DASYSH010000297.1:0-2579 GCA_036003525.1 Gemmatimonadaceae bacterium
CGCCCACCGCCGGCGCAACGCTCGGCGTGTCGTGCAGCTGAAAACTCGAGAGCTCGAGCGCCACCCACGCCGGCGGCGGAACCGTGAGCGCGGCCTCCGAGAGCGGCGTTCCGATATTCCCCGCGGCGATCGCATCGTGTCCGAGCGCGCGCAGCAGGTGCGCGGCGAGCGCGGTGACGGTGCTCTTGCCGTTGGTGCCGGTGACCGCGACGAATTTCGTCGACGTGAGAAACGACAGCGCGACTTCGACCTCGCTCACGACCGGCACATTGTTTTTTCGCGCGCGCACGAGCGGCGGCGCGTTCGGCGGCACGCCGGGGCTCACGACGACCACAGCAGCGGCGCCGATCCGGTCGAGATCGTGACCGCCGCCCTTCGCGTCGACTCCTATTGCCGCGAGCTTCGCGATGGTGCCCGGATCGGCCTCGGACGCGTCCGAGGCATACACGCGCGCACCGGCGCGGCGCAGCAATGTCGAAACGGACCGGCCGCTGCGCCCGAGTCCGATGACCGCGACTTCTCCGCGAAGAATCTGGTCGCGAATCACCGAAGTTTGAGCGTGCCGAGCGCGACGAACGCGCAGAGAATTCCGAGAATCCAGAAACGCACCACGACCTGCGTTTCAGGCCATCCCTTCAATTCGAAATGGTGATGCAGCGGTGCCCGGCGGAATACGCGATGCTGCTGCGCATACTCGAGACCGTATCGCTTCCGGCGATACTTGAATACCACGCGCTGGATCAGCACGGACGTCGTCTCGGCGACGAACACGCCGCCGATCAGCACGAAGAGGAATTCCGACTTGAGCAGAATCGACACCGCCCCGATCGCGCCGCCAAGCGCGAGCGCGCCGGTGTCGCCCATGAAGACCTGCGCGGGATGCGCGTTGTACCAGAGAAACCCGACACACGCGCCGAACACCGCGGTGCAGAAAATCGTCAGTTCGCCGGCATCGCGCAGATAGAAGAGCTGCAGATACGCCGACGCGTCGGTGCGCCCCATCGCGTAGGCGAAAATCGCGTACGTGGCCATCGCGATCGCCATCAGGCCGGCCGAGAGACCGTCGAGACCGTCGGTGAGATTCACGGCGTTGCTGGTCGCCGTCATCACGAACGTTACGAACGGCACGTACAGCCACGCCGCGCCGATCGTCGCGGGGACGACGAGCATGTACTTGAGAAACGGCAGCGTCGTCGACGCACCGGGCAGCGCGTTGAGCGGCACTTTCCAGATATAGAGCGCGAGGGCGAATCCGATCGTGATTTGTCCCGCAAGTTTGTACCGCTCGACGAGCCCTTGATTCTCCTTCCCTTCCCGCTTCTGCTTCAGCTTCAGATAGTCATCGAGAAAACCGATCGCGCCCATCAGCAATGTGACCGCGAGCGCGAGCCACACGTAGCGGTTGTCGAGACGCATCCACAGCAGCGTCGGCACGAGCGTCGCAGCGAGGATGATCACGCCACCCATGGTCGGCGTGGTGCCCTTCATCGCGTGTGTTTGCGGAGTGCCCTCGCGCACCACCTGATGGATCTGCATCCGCTGCAGCCAGCGCACCATCATCGGCCCGATGATGAACGCAACGAGGAGCGCGGTGACCGCGGCGCCCGCGGCGCGGAACGACTGATAGCCGAACACGCGAAACGGCCCGAAGTGCTGCCGGAGCGGATAGAGAAAGGAGTAAAGCATCGTTGTGCGCTAACTCGCTCGGTATGGAGAAACTTCTTCGGCCGCCCACGCGGTGAGGTGCGGCAGAAGACGCTCGAGACGCACTCCGCGTGACGCCTTGAGCAGAATCGCGGCGTCCGCGGCGAGGCGCGGCTGGAGTTTGGGCCACAAATCGTCGATGTCGTGCGCGGTCACGACGCGGTCGTCGTTCGGCGCGACTTCCAGCAGCGCGGCGCCGAAGTCGCCGATGCCCGCGACGATCGCGGCTCCGGAGTCGATTGCCTCGCGCGCGATCTCGGCGTGCGCGCGTCCGGCGTGCGCGCCGAGTTCGCGCATCGTGCCGAGAATCGCAACACGCTGACGTCCCTCGCCGACCTGCCTGAGCAGCGCGAGCGCGGCCCGCGCCGATCCCGGATTCGAGTTGTAGGCGTCGTTGATGAGCAGCGCTTCGCCGAGCGGTTCGACGGCGGACCGCATCGAAGGCATCGCGGCGACGTTCATTGCGGCGATGGCCGCCCCAGCATCGTGGATTTGGATTCCGCACTCGCGCGCAACGGCGAGCGCGAGCATCGCATTGTTCAGATTATGCCGGCCACGGAGGGGAATCGTGATCTGCCCGCCGTCCACGGTTACGCTGCCGGTGCCGTCCGCAAACAGATCGATCGCGACGGCCATCACGTCACCGCTGCCGACGCCCGCGGTCACGGTACGGCGCGCGCGACGCACGGATTCCGAGACCAGCGCGGGTTCGCCGGAGGGAACGATCGCCGTGGCGACGCCGTCGAGCAGCGACGCCTCTTCGCGCATCACGCCCTCAAGGTCGCCGAAACCTTCGAGATGCTCCTCCTGCACCGTCGTGATCACGGCGATCGTCGGTTCCGCAATCGCGCGCAGCAGCGCGATCTCGCCGGGCA
>DASYSH010000298.1:0-11056 GCA_036003525.1 Gemmatimonadaceae bacterium
GAAATGCGTGGCTCTGCCGAGCAGCGGGCGCTCGCGTTTCACCCAGTCGGCGGTCCAGTCGAGCATTGTGCCGAGCGTCGTCGACGGATCGCCAAGCATCCGGCGCATGACTTCCGTGTTCGAGAGCAGCGCGTCCGGCGCCTCGACTCCTTCGAACGTCGGGGTCCGCCCGAGGCGTTCGCCGAGCGATGTCGCGAGCACGCGCACCGGGAGCGTCGCCGATCCCGTGACGTTGACGATCAGCGGCGGATTCGACACGTGCGCCAGCAATGCGAGCGCGGCCGCGTTCGCATCCCCCTGCCAGATCACGTTCACATGGCCCATCGCAAGCGGAACCGGCTGTCCGTACGCGACCTTCAGCGCGAGGTCCGTGAGCACTCCGTAGCGGAGCGCGATCGCATAGTTGAGGCGCACGATCGCCGCCTTCGTGTCGCGCGTGGCGGCAAAGTGTTCGAACACGCGCTCGCGACCCACGCAGCTCTGCGCATACTCACCGACTGGCGCGGTCGCGTCGGTTTCACGCGCACCGCCGGCGCTCACAGGCGTCAGCGGATACACATTCCCGGTCGAGAACACAACGACCCGCGCGCCTGCATATCGCTCCGCGCAGATCGCCGGCACGACGACATTCATCATCCAGGTTCGCGACGGCGCATCGCGAGTCCCGAATTTTTGGCCGGCCATGAAGACGACATTCGGCGCATCCGGCAACCGCGCGACCTGATCGCGATCGAGAAGATCGCATTTGACCGTCTCGACACCCGCGGAATTCAGGAAATATTCCGTCCCATCGGTCGAGAAACGCGAGACGGCGATGATGCGCCGATTCGATCCGGCTTCATCGCGCGCGCGAGCCGCCATCCGCGCGAGCGTCGGCCCCATCTTCCCGCCGGCACCAAGCACGACGATATCGCCCTCGACACGCGCGAGCGCCGCAATCGTTGCTTCACCCGGCACCGACAGGAGGTCGTCGAGCTCTTCTTCAGAGCGCGGAGCGGGAAGGTTCGCCGAGGTCAAGCAGTTTCGGACTTCGGTCTTCGGACTTCGGTCATTTGTTCCAGCTCTCGCGAATGCTGTCCCAGCTCGGTCCGAACATTCCGGAACCGAGATCGTCGCCGGTACCCGCGCCATCGGCCGCGTTGCGCATGCCGTTCGGAAGCGTGTTCCAGTGAGGCGTTTCAACGCCGATCAGGTTGTGCACGAAGAAATCCCAGAGCTTGCGATCGCCGTACGGCGCGCTCGCGCCGCGGCGGCCGGCCGGATGATCTTCGCCCGGCATGATCATCATGTCGAAACTCTTGTTGTTCTTGATGAGCGCGTTCACGACCTGCATGCTCGACGACGGATCGACGTTCGTGTCGAGTTCACCCCAGACCAACAGAAGTTTTCCCTGGAGCTTGCCCGCGTTCACCATGTTCGAACTCGCCTCGTACGACGCGTCGACGGGCCAGCCCATCCAGAGTTCGTTCCACCACACTTTGTCCATCCGGTTGTCGTGGCAGCCCGCGAACGAAACCGCCGCCTTGTAGAACTCCGGATGAAAGAGCAGCGCGCCGAGTGAGTTTTGCCCGCCTGCGGACCCGCCGTAGATCCCGACTCGCGAAATATCGTACCACGGATATTTCGCAGCGGCGGCTTTGTGCCAGAGAATGCGGTCGGGGAATCCGGCATCAGCCAGATTTTTCCATGCGACGTCGTGGAACGCCTTGGACCGGTGCGCGGTTCCCATCCCGTCGATCTGCACGACGATGAAGCCGAGTTCCGCAATCGACTGCATGCTGAGCCACGGCGCGAACGTCTTGGGGACGAATGAGCCTTGGGGTCCGGCGTAAATGTTCTCGATCACCGGATATTTCTTTTTGGGATCGAAATTCGACGGGCGAACGATCACGCCCCAAATGTCGGTAGTGCCGTCGCGGCCCTTGGCAACGAAGACCTCGGGCGCGCGCCATCCGGCTTTCACGAGTTCCGTCGCGTCCGCCTTTTCGAGATCGAGCAGCACTTTCGCGTCGCTCGCGCGGCGCAGCTGGGAAACCGGGGCAAGATCGACGCGCGACCAGGTATCGACGTAGTACTTGTTGTCGGGCGAGAATGTGACCGTGTGATATCCGTCGGCATCCGTGAGGGGCGTGAGGCCTGTGCCGTCGAAGTTGATCCGGTAGTACTGCACGAAATACGGATCCTGCCTCGGCACCATTCCGCCGGCGGCGAACACGATCTGCTTCGCGGCCGTGTCGACGAACTGCACGGCGCGCACGAGCCAATTCCCCTTGGTGATCTGCGATTTGATCGCGCCCGTCGCGCCATCAACCATATAGAGGTGGGCCCACCCGTCGCGCTCGGACATCCATATGAATGACTTGCCGTCGTCGAGATCGAACCGAAATTGCCGCCCCGAATCGGCGAGCCCGACATTTGCCGTCCGATAATCGACGAAAGTCTTCGACGTTTCCGTCATCATCGATCGTGCATGTCCTGTCGACGCATCGACCTCGACCACGCGATACAGCTGGTGCCCGCGCTGATTGTAGTCGAACGTGAACGCCCGGCTGTCCTTTCTCCACACGATGCGCGAGAGATCGTATGGATTCGGAAAGAGTTCCGGATCTACGACCGTCTCACGCTTTGTCGAGACATCAAAAAACGACGGCTGCTGCAAGTCGAGCACGTCGCCGGGCTTCTGGTAATAGCGCTCGAATGTTTTCGGCTGCAGCTGATCGGCGGGGGACGATTCCACGTAGCGCACCATCCGCCGGTACCCCGGCCGCACGCGATACGCCGCGATCATCCGCGAATTCGGCGACCAGACGATCGAGTTGAATGTGTACGGATTTCCTTCCGAACCGTCCGAGCTGATGCGCGTGCCTTCTGTCGCGCCGGCGGGCCGGATCGCGATGTTGAAATTGTCGATGTACGCGAGGAGCTTGCCGTCCGGTGAGAGCCGCGTCGCATCAGCAGGGGCATTGCCGCGACCGCCTCCGCCGCCGCCACCGCCGCCGCCGCCGCGTCCGCCACGGCCGCCACCGGTCGACAGCGTATCGGCCGCGGTCGCCGCGCGTTTTTCCAGGGTCGCCGCATCAACAACGATCGCCGTCGTGCCACCCTTCACGGTTTTGCGATACCAGAACTTCGATGTGCCTTCGATCCATACCGGCGCGTCGGGCGAGTCCACGACGAGCGGCGAGTAGCGCTTCTGCAGCGCGGTGGCGCGCTGGTAATCGGCCATCGTTCCCTGGGCGAACAGCGCCGACGGCCCCAGCACGAGCAACGCCGCCAATTCCCGTTTGCTGATCATGTGACCGGTCTCCGTTTTGTATTGCGCAAAAGAACTATTTCTGCCACGCCGCGTCGATCGCAGCGGCGATGTCGTGAAAAATCGAACCAGAAGTCGGCGGACATTTCTCCGTTCGCCCCTTCGCCGTCGACCGGAGCATGAGCTCGTTCGTCGCGCGGTCCACTACCGAGACGCGCAGCGAGTTCAGCTCGAATCCGCCCCCGGTGCATTTATCGAAGATGTCGGGTACCACTTCGATCGCGTATTTCGTGTTGTCCGTCACGCTCGCACCGGTCTTCACTTGCCCTGCGGGCGCACTGATGCGATCGCGGCTCTGATAGCGCACGAACGTGAACCCGTGTTCCGCGAGCGCACCCTCGAGCGCCGCCACCACTTCGGTTCGTGTCCCCATAATCGCGACAACCCTGGGTCCCGTCAATTTCACCGTCGGCGCGACGTCGAGCGTTGCCTTCCCGGGCAGGCCGCAGCCGGCGGCGACCAGCGCCGACATCAGCACACATCCGACCGCTGCAATCTCACGTCTGGTCACTCGCGGCTCACTTCGCGGGATACTTGTCCACCAACCTGGCCACTGTCGTCACGTTCCGAACCGTCGCCTTCACGCCGGCCGCCTTTTCGATGCCAATCCGGAAGAAGGGCGAGTCGCTCATATGGGTCCGGCAGACCCAGTAGATCTCGCGCTTGGTCGCATGGAACTGATCGCTCTTCGTGCTGTGCTTCATCAGTTTCGCGTGGGATTCCTTCGACAGATCCTCCTGCAGGAAACCGATGTACAGCGCGCGCGTGCCCAGTTCCGAGCACGCGTCGTGCTCGAGCACGGCGGCAAGTTCGGAATCCGTCCGGAGAAAAGTCATAGCCGGGAATCCGAGCGACTTTTCCAAATGCGCCGCGATCTTCTTTTCGAGCGCGGCGGCGTTCCTGGATCCGCTCTCGAAAATCACGTTTCCGCTCGCGATGAAGGTCTCGACTTTCTTGAATCCCATCTCCTCAAATAATTTCCTGAGACGGTCCATCTTCACGGTGTGTCCGCCGAGATTCACTCCGCGCAGCAGTGCGATATACCGTGGCATGTCTTGCTAATTGATCACGACGGCGATCGCGAACCCGTCGTACCCCTTGCTTCCCACGGTCTGCACCGCCGTCGCACTCACCCGCGGCTCGTTCGCCATCGCTTCATAAAGCCGGCGCGCGCCCTGAACATTCGCGTCGCCGGCCGGATCGATCACCGCGCCGTTCCGCACGACATTGTCGACGATGATCAAACTTCCCACGTGAGTGAGCTTCATCGCCCACGCGAAATAGTCGGCGTTGCCGGGTTTGTCGGCGTCGATAAAAACAAGATCGAACGGCTCCGGTTTCTCGGCCGCAATCCGCGGCAATGTGTCGCCCGCTTTGCCGAGGCGGATCTCGACGAGGTGCGCGAGTCCCGCGCGCTCGATGTTCGCGCGCGCAACATCAGCATGCTTCGGTTCGTATTCGAGCGTGACGACTTTTCCGTCCGCCGGCAATGCGCGCGCCAGCCAGATCGTGCTGTAGCCGCCGAGCGTGCCCACTTCGAGAATTCGCCGCGCGCCGATGGAACGGGCCAGAACCTGCAGAAGCTTTCCCTGATTTGGCGCGACGTTGATCGCGGGCAGTCCGTTCGCGGCGCTCGCTGCCAGCGCCGCGTCGAGCGCGGGGTCGGACGGGACGAGCTGATCGGTGATGTAGCGGTCCACCGATGACCACTGGACTTCGCTCACTGGACTGCTCCGTTACGCAAGTTCCTGCAGCAGCGCGCCGCCGCCTTCGATTCTGTTTCGCCCGGCGTGCTTCGCTGCATAGAGCCGCTTGTCCGCCACGAGAAACAGTTCGTCCCAGTCGTCGCCGTCATGCGGAAATGTAGAGACGCCGCCGCTTACCGTCACGTTGGTGCGCTGGCCGGCGCGAACCAGCGGGGCGGCCGCAACGCTGAGCCGAAGACGGTCGGCAACCTCCTTCGCGTCCGCCGCCGACTGATGCGGGAGGAGCAGCACGAACTCCTCGCCTCCAATCCGGCCGAGCACATCCTCGTCCCGTTTCTTCGAATTCAGCAGCGTCGCGACATGGACGAGTGCCGCGTCACCGCCGGGATGACCGAGTGAGTCGTTCACTTTCTTGAAGAAATCGATGTCGAACACGACCATCGAGAGCTCACCGGTCTGCCGCGCCGCGCGCGCCGCCTCCTCGCGGAAGCGCAATATCGTCGCGCGGCGATTCGGCAATCCGGTCAGCGCGTCGAAGTAGGCGATGCGTTCGAGCGTCGCCTGCATCTTGCGAACTTCGATCCAAAGCAGGCCGAGCGTAGCCGCGACCGACATCACCATCTGGGCGATGCTGAACAGCGCGACGACCAGGTCCGCGCGATCACGATCGTTCGTGCCTCCGATCTGCACGAATATTCCCACAACGCGCAGAGTCCATACGACGACACTTCCCACAAATGCGAATGCGACGAAGCGCGACGCCGACCGTGCATCGGGAGCCGGATCAGTGAACAGCTTCCACGCTCCGATCAGGAACAGGACATTCGCGAGCGGCGCGGACGAAATGAAATCGACCAGCACCGCGGGGTGCGACCCGAGGTGATTGACGACGACCGGGAGTATCGACGCAAGAAACGCGACCAGCACCCACCGCTGGTTCATCCGGAACGTCGTGTTCTTGAGCGCGCCGTTGATGCAGAGGATCGGCGCGTAACAGATCAGCGCGTTCCCCGCAATTTTGCTGAGCCACGGCGGGAGAAATGCCGCGATGGTGATGAGCAAGCCGATCGCGTACACCACCAGGCCCGCGCCCCACAGTCTCAACCCCCGGGACGCACGGTCTCGCCGTGCGACGACGAGACAGATTACGCCCAGGAGGACGTTGATCACGAGCAGGGCCAGCAGCAGTGTCGCGGCGCGTGTCATGGAGTGTGGTTAAGAGCTCGCTGCTAAATCGCGCAACGCCAATTGCTCACCGCTAACGCCGGTAAAGCTGTGTGCTGTGAGCTTTACCGGCCTCAGCGGTGAGCAACGAGCGGTGTGCGATTAGCGGTGAGCCACCATCAGCATCACGGCTGAACCTTAGGCGATGGGTTTTTTACGTACATATCAAACCAAGCAAACCATCTCGCCCACTGATCCAGGTCCGTCTGGTACGTCGCGACGCTGTGATCTTCGTACGGGTACATGAACAGCGCCGCCGGCTTGCCGAGTCCCTGAAGCGCGTGGAACATGCGGATCGAACTGATCGGCGCCGTCCCGACGTTCTGGTCTTCGAGCGAGTGGTACATCAGCAGGGGACCCGAGATCTTGTCGGCGCGGAAGAACGGCGACATTTCCAGATAGGTCGACTGCGCTTCGAAGAAATTCCTGCGCTCGCTCTGGAATCCGAAAGGCGTCAGCGACCGGTTGTACATGCCGTCGCCGGCGATGCCCGCCTTGAAGATCGACGTCAGCGTCAGCGCATTGACCGTGCTGAACGCACCGTAGCTGTGCCCGCCGATTCCAACGTGCTCACGATCGATGTAGCCCTGATCGACCATCGCGTTGACGGTCAGCTCCAAATTCTCGGCGAGGTCGCGCGCATAGTTGTCGTTCATCTTGCCCGCCGCGCCGATGATCGGGCAGTCGGGCTCGATCACCGCGTATCCCTGCGTGACCCACAATTTCGTCGACGATGCGGGACGCAGGGCCGGAGTGTCCGGGAACTTGTTGATGTTCGTCGTATATCTCGAGCGATCGTAGTCCGCCTGCGCCGTGTACTCGCGCGGATAGAACCAGATGATGCCCGGCAGGCGTGTGCCCTGCTTCCAGTCCGCCGGCAGCGTGAGATCGACCCAGAATTTAATTCCGTCGCGCTGGCGCGTGAGCTGAATTCGCTTGTGCTGCGCGCCCGAAACCTCGGGAGCCACGTCCTTCGCGTGCGTGATCTGCGTGCTCGTGCCCGCCTTCGCGTCGCGCAGGTACGCATCCTGAATCACCGTCGGTGATTCGTGCGTGTAGATGTACGCGGAGAAATCGTCGTCGAGCGCCGAAACGAATTCGTCGTACGCATTCGCCGGGCTGTCGAACACGCGGTCGCGCTTGCCCGTTTCGAAGTCGAGCTTGTCGACCCACGGACGCGGCGCCTGAGTATTCCAATTCGCTCCGGGCGAACGCGTGCCGGAGAGATAAACTGTTTTGTTGTCGCTGCCGACCATCACGACGTTCGCGCCGTTCGGGCCGCGCTTCATCTCGAGGCGCCCGCCGGTCGTGCTCGTGTCAGCACCGCCGCCGAACGCGCCGCCGCCACCGCCCGCGCGTCCGCCGCCGCCCGCGGGCACGGTGACCCCGCGGCCGAGGTTGTAGCGCTTCGACGGATCTGCGGCGCGAACCGCGATCACCGACCCGCTGTCGGTCACGAACATCGTCTTGCCGTCATAGCTGTAGGCGACGCCCGCGAGCTGTGCGCTTCCTTCGTAAATCAGCTTCGTGTCGTTCGGTCCGTACGGCGCGGTCCAGCTCATGAAGCGCACGCTCGTCGGAGCGGGACGCGCCGCCGGAGTTCCGCGGCCCGCAACCGGTGTCGCCGCCGCGCCGCCGCGCCCACCGCGACCGCCTCGCCCACCGCCGGCACCCGCCGGTGCGGCCGCGCCCGCTCCGCCACCGGTATTTCCGCCGCCGGAGAAAATCGACTCGAAATACACGAGACCGTTTCCTACCGGATTCCACGCAATGTTCCGCTTGCCCGTATCAGTTGCGGGCTGAATGAGCCCGCCGCGTCCGCCGGCAGCCGGCGTATCGCCGTCGCCCGCGGCCTCGCCTTCACGCAGCGGCTGCTTGTTCAGCTGCGCGATCACTTTTCCATTTGCATCCCACAATTCCTGCACCGAACCGAAGCTCGACGCCGGCACCAGATACGAAAACGGTTCCGTCATTTCCGTCACCCGAAAATAAAGTCCGTCCGGCGACGCGTCGACCGAACGGATCATTCCCGGCGCGCCGATCTTCTTCATCGTCTTCGTCTTCACGTCGATCAGCGCGAGCTGGCCCGTCGAGTAGTACTTGAGCGACGCCTTCTCGAACGGATCCTCGAGCAGGCTCGGATGGATCACCTGCGGAATCGTGCGCGACTCGGTCATGCGAACTTCCGGACCGTCGGCGATTCCCTTGTTGCCGAACACCGGTGCCGGTCCGCGTCCATCGGGCACGACAACGGCGATGATGCTCTTGCCATCCGCCGTCCACTCGATCGTCGTGACGAGCACTCCCAGCAACGGCGTCTTGGACACCTGCACCGACTTGCCCGTCGCAACATCGGCGACGTACACCTGCGACGCATCGTCGAAATTCGCGATGTAGGCGACCTGAGTTCCGGTCGGCGACCACACCTGGGCGGAGATCGATGCGCCCTTCGGCGTCTCGAGCGTTTTCGTCGCGTTCGTCTTCGGATCAACGAGGATCAATCCGAGATGCGTGCTCGTCGTGAGCGACCGCGCGCGGTTCGCGTGCGTGTCGACCTGGATGCCGCCGAGGTACACGTGCGGCTTGCCGAACTGCGCGACGTCGCCGCGATCCAGACCGGGCGATTTCAAAAACCATTTCCGGTCCGGGCTCGGCTGCGTGAACGAAATATCCGTGCGCGGCGCCATGATGATGCGATCGACGACCGCCGGCGGACGGACGTACGTCTCGGTGGCGAGGAGGTCATGGTCGCTGTGACCGACGGCCGTCTGCGCCGCGGTGGGGAGCGCGAACAGGGTCGCACCCAAAAACACCACGAAGACGCGCTGCAGCGCGCGCATCGGAAGAATCGATGAAAAAACAGTCATACTGTGCTCCGAAAAATGGGGAAATCGACCTTAAACCTACGGCTTGCTGGTCTCGATCGTTTGCCAAATCCTGGCCACGCGCTCGGTCGGGAACCAGGAGTTCGGCTCGGTGGAAACCTTGCTGTCCCCGATCGCCGTGTAGGTCTTCGTTTTGAGGTCGCCCGTAAAGCCGGCCTTCTCGGCGATCGGCTTCAGTGTGTTGTTCACGCCGATCCGCATTGGGAGGATGTCGTCGTAAAATGCGATCGCCATGTCACGCGACTGGCCGACGATGTGGCCGGCACCCGGCTCGTTCGTGAGCGACCAGAGCGCGCCGCCGCGGCGATTCACCGCGAACAGTCCGCTGATCATCCAGATGCGCGATTCGAGATCCTTCCCGCCGATGAACAGAATCCCCGGCACCGCGCGCGCCTCCGGCGAGACCATCGCCGAAAAATAAATTCCGCCCTTGTTCACGACGAAGGCCGCGACGCGTTCCGGTTTCCACGCGGTGAACTCGTAGTTGAACTGCCCGCCGGCTGACATGCCCCACATCAGGAAGGGCGCGGTCGCGAGTTCGGGATGCTTCGACCGCGCCGCGAATTTGTTCACAGCATCGAGCAGCGCCTGGCCGCTGCCCTGCGACACGTTCACGTACGCCTCGATGAAACTCTGCGGATGCGTTTTATCCTTGAAGTGGCACGCGACGAGCGCGACATGATGGCTTGTCGCGAATGCCTGCCACACCGAGTCGTCGGCCGCGGCGCGTCCGTCGCCGTTCGAACCGGGGACGAGCACGGCGATCGCCTGAAGCGGGCCGGCTGCCGGCGGCGCCCAGAAACGGAACTCGGCGATGTCGTAATTGTTTCCCGGCGGTGCGACTTCCTCGATCGATCCGGGGCCGGGAGAGGGCGTCGGCGGCGGCGCGGCGCCACGCTGCGCGAGAGCGGTCGAAGCCGAGAACACGACCGCGATTGCGGCCGCTGAAACGAATCCTGCAATCCTGTGCGTCTTCATTTGAACGTCCACGGATGAAAGGTCTCCTTCTTCTTGAGCATCGCGATTATTTCCGCGATCCGTTTCGCGCGCAGCGCCGGGCCGCGCGCAGTCTGGATTCGCCAAAGCATCGCATAGCGATTTGCGCTGTCGAGCTTTGCAAAGAATGCGGCCGCGCCTTTTGCGCTGTCGAGCGCGTCCTGGAAATCCGGTGAAACCATGGCCGTGCGCGCGGAATCATACGCACTGTCCCACTCGCCGCCCTCACGTGCGCGCTCGATGGCCTTCAGGCCCGGCGTTTTCATACGGCCGGACTCGATCAAACGCTCGGCTTTCGCCCGGTTGACCTTCGACCAGATGCTGCGCGCGCGGCGCGGGGTGAATTTTCGAACGAACGTCTCCTCGTCGTGTGCCTTCAGCTGCCCGTCGATCCAGCCAAAGCAGAGCGCGGTCTCGAGCGCCTCGTCGTACGTGCAGGTGACCGCGCCGCCGTCCTTCTTTGCAAACTGCACCCAGACGCCCTCCTGGTTCTCATGATTCTTCTCGAGCCATGCGTGCCAGTGTGCCTGACTCTTGAAGAGTTTCCTCGGCGCCTCTTTCGCACTCGCGGTCTTTTTCTTCATCGCCGCTCCGCGAAAATCAGTTCGATCGCGACCCACAGCATTTTTGCGAACGGATATGAGATAATGGGCGACACGATCACCATCACGACACCGAGTATCTCCACATTCGTCCAAGGCACCGTAGGCCACTTCGCAAGCACGTAGCCCGCCACGACGATGAGCATCAGGGACTCGGACGCGATCAGATTGACGAAATACCCGCCGAACCACTCGTCGGACTCGGCGGACCGGCGCAAGCTGAGCGCGCACACGGGACACTCGTCTTTCATCTTGAACCAGCTGCTGAACACTCCCCGCTCTCCGCAGCGCGGGCATCGCAGCATGAGCGCGCGTACGATCGGCGTCACG
>DASYSH010000299.1:0-8610 GCA_036003525.1 Gemmatimonadaceae bacterium
CTTCGATGTGAATGATTCCATCAGGCGTGTGCGTGTGGAGCCAATAGATGCACGGCCTCGCGCTCGGCTGCCCGACGTTGCGCGGGATATCGACCTGCTTCCCGTGATCGAAAATCACGAGATGTTGGTGGATGTGAATGCGCTGGCCTTCCTGCGCGTCGCAGGAAATTCCGCCGACGGTTTCGCCTTGCGGGGTCGGATTCGCGAGTTGCGCCGCTGCGGGCGCGGCGATGCACGCGAAAGCGAGTGAGCCGGCGGCGATGCAAGTGGCGCGCGACAGGAACATGAAGGCGAATCCTCTTTTATGGGGTTGCCATAATAATGATGGCATCCATCAAACCGCGCGAACCGGCGCGCGAGTTCGGCCGGGAGGCCTCAGCCGTTCCGCTGCGCACCCTCCGGCACGAGCTCGAACGCTTCGGCGAGCGTGTCGAGAAGCTCCTTCACCTTGACCGGCTTGGTCAGGTACCGGAAAAACCCGGCCTTCAGCCCATTCGCGACATCGCGCGGCATCGCGCTTGCGCTGAGCGCGATGACCGGGATGTGCGCGGTTTGAGGGTCGTCGGCGAGAATTTTCAAAGCCTCGAGACCGCTGATGCCGGGAAGATTGATATCCATCAGAATGACATCCGGCTGCTCGGTTCGCGCGATGTCGATCCCGCGAACCGCGTCACCCGCCGTCAGCAGCTGCATATCTGACCGGCGCGCGATCAGCTGCTCGATCAGCGTCAGGTTCGCCGGATTGTCCTCCACGTAAAGCAGCGTGTGCGGTCGTGCATTCTTCGCGGGCGCCGTCGGCGCCGGGTCTCCGGAATCGAGCGGCTTATCGAGGCGGCGCGCGATGGCGGTTTCCGGCAGTTCGATCCAGAACACGCTGCCCTTCCCCACAGTGCTGTCCGCCCCGATGACACCATCCATGAGTTCCACCAGCCGCTTGCTCACGACCAAACCGATGCCCGTGCCCTCTTCGGCGCCGGTTTCCTGCCCGAGGCGGTTGAACGATTGAAATAGCTGCGACAATTTCTCCGCGTTCAGTCCCGCGCCGGTGTCCGCCACCGTGATGCGCGTTCGCTGCGCGTCGCGCGCCGCGCAGTCGACCGTGACCGTTCCGCCCGGCCGGTTGTACTTGATCGCATTCGACAAGAGGTTGATGAGCACCTGCTTCAGGCGCGTCCGGTCAGCGTGCACGATGAACGGCGTTTCGCACGCAATGAAATTCGTCGTCACCCCGTGTTTGAGCGCCTGCGGCGCGACCATGTCCTGACATTCCAGCATGACGTCCGCCAGCGCGACGGGTTCGAGGGAGAGCGTGAGCTTCCCGGACTCGATTACGGCGAGATCGAGGATCTCATTGATCAGCTCGAGCAGATACCAGCCGGCTTGGAGGATCTGATCGATGCTCGCCTTTTGCGTCGTGGTCGGCGCCGGAAGCTCCGACTCCATCAGCTGCGCGAACCCCAGAATCGCGTTGAGCGGAGAACGAAGCTCGTGGCTCATGCTCGAAAGGAAATTCGACTTGGCGAGATTCGCTTTTTCCGCCGCGGATTTCGAGCTCTGCAGTTCGATGTTCTTCTCGCGCAACACCTGGTCGAGCACGATGCGCTCCGTCACGTCGCGGGCCGCCGCAAAAACTCCCTGCAGCTTCCGGCCGCGATCGTAAAACGTCGTCGCGTTGTACGACACGACTGTTTCCTTGCCATCCGTCGCGCGCACCGTCAGCTCGAAGTTGGTGACCTTCTTTTCGGTCAGCACGAGCTTGATGCCCGTCTCGGCTTTCTCGGGATCGGTGAAACAATCCTTGAACGGCGCGCCGATGAGTTCATCACGCGTGCAGCCGGTGAGCACTTCCATCTGCTTGTTCACGTCGGTGATGATGCCGGCCGGATCGGTCGTCATGATCGCGTCGATATTGGACTCGATGAGCGATCGCGTGTAAAACTGCTGGTCGCGCAGCCGCTGATCGAGCACGCGCTGCTCCGCCTCGACCCGCTTGCGCTCGGTATTGTCCGTTCCGATCAGCAGGTAGCCGATGATGTTGTTCTGCGCATCGCGAAGCGCCGTGACCGATACGACGGCCGGAAAACGGCTTCCGTCCTTGCGGATGTACGTGAGTTCATAAATATCCTCGATGCCCCGCGACGCCTTGAACACGAGCGCTTCAAAGCCCGGAGTAATCGGCGTGGAAAGCTCGACGCTCAGCGCCTTCGCGCGGGCGACGACTTCCTCGGGGTCGGAAATGTCGGCGGGCGTGATCTTGTTCACGACGTCGGCGGCATCGTAGCCAAGCATCCGCTCGGCGCCGACGTTGAAAATCTGGATCACGCCCGCCGCATCGGTGGCGATGCTCGAAAAGTTCGCGCTGTTGAAAATCGCATTCTGGAGCGCGCCGGCCTTCAGCAGCGCCTCTTCCGCCTGCTTGCGCGCCGTGTTGTCGGTGCCGATCAGCAGGTACCCAATGATGGTGTCCTGCGCATCGCGCAGCGCCGTGACCGACACAACCGCGGGAAACCGGCTCCTATCCTTGCGGATGTACGTCAGCTCGTAAATATCCTCGATGCCCCGCGACGCCTTGAACACCAGCGCCTCGAATCCGGGCGCGATCGGCGTGCCCAGTTCGACGCTCAGCGCCTGCGCCCGCGCGATCAACTCCTGCGGATCGGAGATGTCGGCCGGCGTAATCTTGTTCACCACATCGCGGGCCGCATAGCCAAGCATGCGCTCGGCTCCGACGTTGAAAATCTGAATTACGCCCGTCGCGTCGGTCGCGATGCTGGAAAAATTTGCGCTCGTGAAGATCGCGCTCTGCAGCGCACCGGTTCTCAGCAGCGCCTCCGTATGCCCGACGTCTGCGGCGTCCTCGACGGCCGTGCGGGACTTATGCATCTGTGCCGCGCCGAGCCGTGACGAACCAGGTCTTGTGCCCGCCCTCTCCGCCCGCCTCGAGCACACCGCGCTCCTCGCACGAGAATGACTCGCCCAGCGATTGCCGGGTACGCTCCGCCACTTGCACGCGTCCCGCGACGCCGTGGGATTCCATCCTGCTCGCGATTGTCACCGCGTCACCCCATACGTCGTAGACATACATCCGCTTGCCGATGACTCCGGCCACCACTGCGCCGGTCGCGATCCCTATGCGCGCCTGAAGCGCGTGCCCGCGGAGAATGTTGAAGTGCTCGAGTGATTCAAGCATGTCGAGCGCGAGATGCGCCGCCTGCTCCGCGTGAGCGGCGAGCGGGGCGGGCACGCCGCCGGTGGCCATGTAGGAGTTTCCGAGCGTCTTGGTTTTCTTGAGCCCGCGCGCGCCGGCGAGGAGATCGAATCCGGAAAAGATTTCGTCGAGAAGCAGCGCGAGCTGGCCGGCCGTCGCGGTCGGCGCGAGCTCGGAAAATCCGATGATATCGGCGATCACCACCGTCACATCGGCAAAACTGTCGGCGATCACGTCCGGACGCGCCTGCAGCCGCGCGGCGATCGAATCGGGAGGCACGTGAAGCGCGAGCCGCTCCGACACTTTGCGCTCGGCGACGACTTGATCGAACAGCTTCCTGAGCTCGTCGTTCTTGCGGCGGATCGCCACGTGCAGCAGGCGCACCTCCAGCATGTTGCGCACGCGCGTCTGCACCTCGGCGATATCAAACGGTTTGCTGACGAAATCCTTCGCGCCGGCGCGGAGCGCGCGCAACTTGTGGTCGGGCTGCGCAGTGATCACCAGGATGGGGAGATAACCATCCGTCTCGACCGCCTTCAGCCGTTCCATCACTTCGAACCCGTCCATCCCCGGCATCTGGAGATCGAGCACGATCAGGTCATAGCGATTTTTTTCATGCAGCCCGCACACCGTCGTCGGATCGAGTGTCGACGTGACGCGGGCGTACCCCGCGCTTGCGAGCGTCAGCTCGAGCAGCGTGACGTTTGCCTGCTTGTCATCGACAACCAGGATCTTTGCGTTGAGCAGGTCGATGCCGTCGCCGCCCACGTCCGGGGCGCTCGCGGCCGCTTCGACCTTCGATAAAGGCTGGGTCATTCGGCCGCTCCGGCGCCGCGGCCCGCGGTGGTCGTGAGATCTGCATCGCGCAGTTCATGCGCGAGATGCTTCGCGATCTGCCCTGCTTCAGGAGCTGTGGCGCCGGCGCTCATCTGTTCGTACGTGGCCTCGGTCTTCGCGTGCCGTGCGCGCTCGGCGCGGTCGACACTGTCATCACCGGGCATCTCGACGCGCAACTCTTCGAGGATCATCAGCAGACCGGCCGCGATCGGCAGCGCGAGCAGCGCTCCGACCACACCTGCCAGCGAGCCGCCCGCGACGAGCGCGAGGATCACCACGGTCGGTGAGAGACGCAGCACCTGGCCGTAGACTTTTGGAACCAGAATCCTGCTCTCGAATTCCGTGTAGACGCAAAACGAGACGAACACCACGCCCATCACCGGAAGGCCGCCCGGAACCGCCGCAATCACCGCGGGCGGAATGACCATCAGTCCGCCGATGAACGGCAGGACGTCGATCACGGACGCGAACAACGCGAACGCCAGCGCGTTCGGCACTTTGCAAATCGTGAGAAGCACGAACGTGAAGACACCGATCGACGTCGATGTGATGAGCTGCCCGCGCATATAGCCGCCGACAATCGTCTCCATGTTCTGGAGAATGCGGGCGAGCCGCATATGGTAGTCACGCGGCACGATCGCATAGGCCACGCCCTGCGCGCGCTTGCCGTCGGCGAGAAGGTAGAACGAGAGGGCCAGCGTCGTTGCACCGTAGCCGGCAACGCGCGCGGCCATTGATGTGTAACCGAGGAGCGCGCTTTTGATGCGCGCGAACGTCTCCTCCAGTCCCGCGCTTTCGAGAACGTGGGCCAGCGGCACCGTCATCGCGTGCTCGTTGAGAAGCGCGATCAGCCGCGTGCGTGTGTCGGGCGCAGTGCGAACCATCTCGGTGATCTGATCGATCATTGGCGGAAACGTCAGAAACAGCAGCAGCGCCGCGCATGCCGTCAGCGCGAGCAGAAGCAGGATCAGCGCCGGCACTCGCTTGATCCCGCGCGCTTCCATCCACTCGACCATCGGATTGAACGTGCCGGCGAGGATGAGCGCCATGAGCAGTATCAGCGCGACGAGGCGAAGCTGATACGCGAGCCACACACCCGCCACCGTTGCGAGTATCAGCGCGCACGATCGCGGCGTGATCTCAAAACGGACGACCGGCTGGCTCTCTTTTTCCTGCGCCGACACTTTCATGAACTCTCGGAGAGAGGCGGCGCACGGGAACGCGATATCCTCTTAGTGTAGTGCGCTACCGGCCTGATTGATATCACACGTGTGAGGTATGCCGCGCGGCGGGCGCCGCGAACCCGCACCCGGTCAGGCTGCAGTTCCGAACATTGCTCCGACGCCTGCGGTCGCCGCCATCGCGAGCGCGCCCCAGAACGTGACGCGCCAGGCGCCGGTGATAATTGACGCTCCCCCGACCCGCGCCGCGATTCCGCCAAGGACTGCGAGAAACGCGAGCGAGCTCGCTGCGACGAGAAAGATCACGTCCGCGTGCGGCACCGTGATGGCGACGACGAGGGGCACCGCAGCGCCGACGGCGAAACTTGCCGCCGACGACAGCGCGGCCTGGATCGGACGCGCGCGCAATTCTTCGGTGATGCCGAGTTCGTCGCGCGCGTGCGCGCCGAGTGCGTCGCGCGCCATGAGTTGTTCGGCAACTTGTGTTGCGAGCGCCGGTTCGAGCCCGCGTCCGACGTAAATGTTCGCGAGTTCTTCGTGCTCGCCCTTCGGATCCGCGATGAGCTCCGCGCGCTCCACCTTCAGATCGGCCTGCTCCGTGTCGACCTGTGAATGCACCGAGACATACTCGCCGGCCGCCATCGACATTGCGCCTGCGACGAGCCCCGCGACGCCGGCGAGCAAAATACTCGCGTGCGCCGCGTGCGCCGCCGCAACGCCGATAACCAGGCTCGCAGTGGAGACGATGCCGTCGTTCGCGCCCAGCACGGCCGCGCGCAGCCAGCCGATGTGACGCAAGCGGTGATTGTCGCCGGTTGGCGCCGTCATCGCCGGTTCTTCACGCGCACGACGAGTTTGAGTCCAGACCAGGTGTCGTCGACCGCGCACACTTTGACGTCGACCAGTCCCAGCGGAAACGCGAGTTCGCGAATCGTATCTTCCGTGATGTCCGTTGCGACGCCGGATGATTTCTTGGGCCACGACACCCAGATCATCGCGTCGTCGCGCAGCGCTGTGCGCGCCGCAGTGAGTTCGGCCAGGAGCTTCGACCGCTGCCTGGAGAAAATGTGCACCAAGTCCGTGCGACCATTCACCGTCCTGCCGGTGCGCACGCCTTCCGGAAGCGGCGCGACGAGCGCCGCATAGCCCGCCGGAGCTCCGCGCGTGCAGATCGCGGACCCCTCCTTAATCCCGAGCTTTTTGGCGAGAGGGGTCCCCGAATAGCCGGCCAACAAATTCTCCGTGAGCGAGAGACTCAGTCGTGCGACGAGCCTGAAGATGCCATGAACTGCCCGAGTCCGACAACTTCGCCGCTTGCGAGCACGTGATCTTTCATCGCGGCAGTGAGCGCATCGAACGACGTGATGGCGTCAGCACTCAATTGCGTGTCGAGCGCAAACACCTGGAGATGATAGCGATGTTTCGGACCGGCCGGAGTGCGCGGTCCGGCGTACGGCTGGCTCGGCCCGCGCATGTTCGGCCCGTTCGCCGCGCCCGCCGGCGGCGCGGTCATTCCCGGAAGAAGCTTCGTCACGTTCGCGGGAATGTTGAACATGGTCCAGTGCAGAATCGGCGCGCCCCGCATCATCGCGTCGGCGTCCTGCATGATGACCACGTATGACTTCGTCGCGCCCGGACCCGCAGACCACGACAGTCCGGGAAAGACATTTCCCTTGTACTGCGTGTTTTCGAACGGGATGTCTCCCATCTGCGTGAACGCCGGTGTCGTGACCGTGAGCTTCGCGCCGCCTTTCGCAGGGACGGTGAGGAGCACGAGCTGCGCTCCGCCGACTTCCGACGCGGGTGGCGGCGCCTGTGCGGTCAGGCCTGGAGCGAATGCAATTGCAGCGGTGAACATTGCCGTGATGTGCGCTTTCATGTTCGATGTCTCCCGAAATTTTTTATTTTGACGAATCGCTTCATACGTACTTGAACAACCGCATGAACCCGAAATCCATGTGCAGCGTCTGGTGACAGTGAAACAATGTCGCCCCGGGATTGTCGGCGACGAAATCGATCTCCATGGTGCCGAACCCGGGCACGACGACGGTATCCTTCATCACGCCGCCGGTCGCGTGCCCATTCACGCGCACGAGTTCGAATGAATGCCGGTGAAGGTGGACGGGATGCGGATCGTCAGCAAGGTTCCGCATCGAAATCCGGTACCGGCGGCCGCGACGGATCTCGATGGGCACGCTATGGTCGTACTCCCGGCCGTTGATCGTCCAGCGATTGAAGTCGTGCTTGCCGCCGTTGATCTTCCCAAACTCCATCGCGACAGTGTCATCGACTGCGGGCACCGCCCCGGCTCGACCGAATTTCGTGTAATCCCACGCCTCGCGCGGGGGCGCGATCCAGCGCGGTTTTCCCGAAGCATCTGCGTATTCGACGACGATTCCCATTCCGTCGCGGCGATCGTCATCGTGAGGCGTGCCAAGAATCCACACGCCGGGATTGTTCATCGTGACGATCGCATCGATCCGCTCTGCAACACCGAGCGCGAGCGTGTGCACTTTTTGCGGCGACGGCACGGGGTTGCCGTCCAGCGCCATAACTTCGAATTCGTGCCCGGGAAGCGCGAGCTGAATATTTTCCGTCGCGCTCGCGTTCAGCACGCGAAACATCACGCGCTCCCCACGCTTTACGCGCACGGGTTCACCATGGCCCAGTGATTTTCCGTTGATCGAGAACGCGCGATAGCCGATTTCATATCCGTTCGGCCTGGAATCCGGCGGCGGCTTCGGAACCGGACCCTGCGGCCAAACCTCCGCGTCGGTGCCCATCTCTTCCGCGCCGAGAAACGGTTCCCATTCATGCGTCGCGAGAAATATCTCGCGATCGTAGCGGCCGGCTTCAGCGGCCGGCTCGACGTACACAAATCCAAACTGACCCGTGTACGTCCCTCGACTGGTATCGGCGCCGGCAAACGTGTGCGTATGCACCCAGCGCGTTCCCGCGGGTTTCGGCGTGAGCGTATATCGCCGCGACCCATGCGCGGGCACGGGAAGGCTTCCCTCTTCCGCGGCGCCGTCGATGTCCGATGGAATGATCTGGCCGTGCCAGTGCACGAACTCCGGCGTGTCGGTGTCATTGATGAGCTCGACGGCGACGGGCTTTCCTTCCTTGAAACGGATGATCGGCGCGGGCACACTCCCGTTGTAGCCGATCGTGCTGATGATGTGATCCGGCGCAAGCTCCACCAGCACGGGTGCTATCCGAAGCGTGACATCGGCAGGCGGAGAACTCGACGCAAAGACGCGCTCGAGCGCGCCGCTGCCGAGCAAGAGCCCCGCCCCAGTCACGGCGGTCGTCCGCAGAAAGTCTCTGCGATTCGTGTTCACGCAAATAAGCTAGGCGAAACGTGAGCACGTGAAATCGGTCAAA
>DASYSH010000300.1:0-6733 GCA_036003525.1 Gemmatimonadaceae bacterium
CGGTCGGCGACATCATGGCGTTTCAGTGGTATGCGTTTCTGCTGCTGAATCCGATCTGGACCGTCGTCAATTCCCTGTCCGACGTGCAGCGCTCGCTCGCCGCGACGGAGCGCGTGTTCGACGTCCTCGCGATGCCGCGTGACAAACCCGACCGCCCCGAGGCGCGCCCTGCGCCGCAGTCGGTCGAAGAAATTCGCTTTGAGAACGTCCAATTCGGACACACCACCGACCGCGCCGTGATTCACGACTTCGATCTCACCGTGCCGACCGGATCGATGATTGCGCTCGTGGGAAACAGCGGTGCCGGAAAAACCACTGTCACCGATTTGCTCGCGCGATTTCACGATCCGAGCCAGGGTCGCATTCTCGTTAACGGCACCGACATTCGCGACTTCCGGCTGACCACATATCGCGATCTCCTTGGCGTCGTGCAGCAGGACACGTTTCTGTTCGACGGGTCCGTGCGAGACAACATCGCCAACGGCCGGCACGACGCGAACGACGAGGAGATCGGCGAGGCGGCGCGTCGCGCGAACGCACACGAATTCATCGACAAACTGCCGAACCGGTACGACACGTTCATTGGAGAGCACGGCACGCGCCTTTCGGGCGGACAGCAGCAGCGCATCGCGATTGCGCGGGCGCTGCTGCGCTCACCGCAGATTCTCGTGCTCGACGAGGCGACGAGCAGCCTCGATCCCGCGAGCGAAGAGGTCATCCAGTCGTCGATCGAGCAATTGCTTCATGGACGAACGACGTTCGTTATTTCCCACCGTCTGTCGACGATCAAGCGCGCCGACGTGATTCTCGTGATGGAGGAAGGGCGCGTGATCGAGCGTGGCACGCACGCCGAACTGATGCAGCACCACGGCGCGTATCACGACATGGTGATCCGTCAATTGGCGGTGCCGGCTGAGAGCGAACCGGCGCTGACGGCAGCTGGAGTATAGGTGAACCAACCCAATCTCACGGAATGGACATGACGCAAACCAGCCTTACCGCCCGATGGCGCTCGGCGGCGCCGCACTTTCAGAGCATCCTTCGAATCGTCGCCGCGTTTGCGTTTTTCACGTACGGGACGTCGAAGCTGTTCGGATGGCCGGCCGCGATGCTGCCCAATGGCGCGACGGCGGTGCTCGCGTCAAAGATCGGCTTCGCGGGAATTCTTGAAACCGTGGGAGGCGCGCTGCTGTTCATCGGGCTCTTCACGCGGCCGGTCGCGTTTCTGCTCTGCGGCGAGATGGCGTACGCGTACTTGACGAGCCATATGGTGCGGAGCTTCTGGCCGACCGTGAGTCAGGGTACGCCCGCCCTGCTCTTCTGCTTCATCTGGCTGTACATCTCGGCGGCGGGACCGGGACCATGGAGCATCGATGCGATGCGATGGCGCAGCGACGATCGATGAAGAATTTCTTTTTGCCGCCGGCTGTCGCTACCAGAGACGTTGTCTCCGGAAGCTGGCAGGTCAAGCTCATAACTCACGGGCAGGGAGTGTCATAACTCGTCCTCCGGAGCTGTGAGCTTGAGATATAAACTCTGAGTCGAATTGAGTGTGAAACAATCTCTTCGATGGCGCCCGCTATCCCCGCGCGCCGATCGTCACGACCAGATTTCCGCGCTTGTGACCAAGATCGGCGTACCGGTGCGCCTCCGCGATCTCTTCCATCGGATACGCGCGATCGATGACCGGCTTCAGCGCACCTGACTCCGCGAGCTGTTTGAGCAGCTCGAGATTCGGCTGGGTCCCCTTCGGCAAGTCGTCGTCGATCGAGATGCACTTACCGCCTGGAACGAGCGCACTCTGCGCGTGAAGCATCGCAGCCGCGCTCTTGCCGCGGCCGACTGCATCGAGGATGAGATCGTAGCGCTCGCCGCTCCTCGTAAAATCTTCACGAGTGTAGTCGAGGACCGCGTCCGCGCCGAGTGATGCGACGAGCGCGGTGTTCGCGCCGCTGCAAACGCCGGTCACGTGCGCGCCGACATATTTTGCGAGCTGAACGGCCGCGGTGCCGATTGCGCCCGATGCGCCATAAATCAGTGCGCGCTGCCCGCGCTGCAGGCCCGCCTTGCGCAAACAATGCAAAGCGAGCAATCCGCCGTACGGAATCGCCGCGGCCTCCTCATAGCTGAGATTTGCCGGACGCGGCGCGAGAACCGCGTTCGCCGGCCAGCACACTTCCTCGGCGTAGGTGCCGACGGCCCATACGCTCATGCCGAACACTTCATCGCCCGCTTTGAATCGCGTGACACTGCGACCGACCGACTCGACATCACCGGCGAGCACCATGCCGAGGATTTTGCGGCGCGGCGCATTCCAGCCGGCGAACAAACGAAATGGAATTTGCAAACGGCGCGGGACTCTCATGCCGCGCACGAGCGTGTCGCTGAAACTCACCGATGTCGCGGCGATTCGAATGCGAATCTGATTGCGCTTCGGAACCGGCCGCGGAACGTCCGCGAGTTGAAGAACCTCTGGCGGACCGTAGGCGGTGCAGATGACCGCTCTCATGTTCTCATTCGCGCGGCGGAACGGATCGCAGGCTCCAGAGCGCGCG
This sequence comes from Gemmatimonadaceae bacterium, assembly GCA_036003525.1. Lineage (GTDB taxonomy): Bacteria > Gemmatimonadota > Gemmatimonadetes > Gemmatimonadales > Gemmatimonadaceae > Fen-1231. Next base: position 2,556 of record DASYSH010000300.1, read on the forward strand.
CACCGACAGGATGAACGAGAACAATCCGAGCATCCCGAGCACGAGGATCGTCCAAACAAAAAAGAATCCGCCGGGAGTAAACGCGCTGATGGAGACGCCCTTCCCTCTCGTATGGAGGACGGGCATCGCAATCGCGCAGAGCGAGACGATGAGCATCGTGAGCACTCCGCCCAGCCGCTCGCCGTGCGCGAGTATCCCGTAGAGCAGCAGGCCCGATGCGACCGAGGCGTAGAGGATGCCGATGCCAGTTGGAAACATCCCGCGGACGACATCGTCGGCGAGGTGCACGGTCAACAGCACCAGCGAGACAAGCGATGTGATGACGAGCAGCGTGTTCCGTTTCATCTGATCCGTTCGGCGTCGAAGGAGTCAGCGACCTAACGCAGCCCGGCCGGCAAAGTTTCGTCCGGCGCTTCGCTATGGTTTCGCCCAGTGCAGACTCGTCGTCCACTTGTCCGTCGAAAACAATGAAGCGCCGAGCGGCGGATCGGCACGCCAGTCGGAATACTCTTCGACCTGCTGGGCGACACCGTTGGCGAGCATGGTCACTTTGGTGGCGAGCCATGCGCTTCCCGCGCGCTCGTACCCGTCCAAATGAACATCCAACGCCGGGCGCGCGGGCGCGGTGCGAAGAATCATCCGCACCAGCACATTCCGCTCGGGATCGATCCACAATTGCGGCGATGTCAGATCGTCGTCCGCCGAGGCTCCGATCGCGATCACCGCGCGTCCCTGCCACGACGTGCGGTGCAGTTGCGTGAGATCGACGCCGGTCGAGCGCAGTTCTCGAATGGTCTGATCGACCGGCTGCACATAGACGCCTTCGATCACGGGGAGGAACACATTCCCGCTCGCGCGTGTCGCGGCGAGTTTTCCCATTCGCATGAGCCACATCGAGTCGGCCGTGTACAGCACACCGTTGCCATCGGCGGGCGAGCCGCGATCGATGCGAAGCACGACGCGCCCGTCGATTTGCGCGATGCTTTCGTACCAGGTTTCGACCTTCGCCACACGCGCGGTGTCCCACGTGGTCGTACGCTGAACGAAGGTCAGCGTACGGTACCATTTGCCGTCGTACGCATCGTGCATGCGCTGCAATACGGCGCGGGCCGCTGAGTCGGCGCGCGGCGCGGATGACTGGGCGCCGGCGGACGGCGCCGGCGCGCACAGCAGCGCGATCAGCGCGGTGCGCCAGAAGAAACCACGGTTCGTATCAAGCATGGTGACCGGCAGCGTTCAAGTTGGATGTTCGCGCAGAGTCCGGGCGACGACATGCATCTTAGGCACTCGCACCCTCCGCAGCCAGCATCGTGACGTCGCCGCATGACGGCGGGTTCGATTTTCGCGCACCGCCGACTTGTCGTGCGATTTCAGCAATATCATCATGCAAATTTTGCATTTGACGCATCATGCGATGGCAAATACACATTCGTCCATCTGGAATGGCATTCGCCGTTTGCGATCACCGCCGGCGGCATCGGTCGACCGGTTGCGCTGCCGAGGAGGACTTATGGACGGTCTGCTGCAGGACGTGCGTCACGCGCTGCGAACGCTCGGCAAGAGTCCGGCGTTCCTCACGATCACCGTGCTGACACTGGCGCTCGGCATCGGTGCGAATCTCGCGATCTTCACGGTGGTGAATGCGGTGCTGCTGCAGCCGCTGCCGTTCCGCGAACCCGAACGCATCGTGCGCGTGTTCGATGATTTGGCCCGGGCCGGAGCCAAGAACGTCGGGATGTCGGTCCCCGAACTGTATGATTTGTCCGAACGCTCCGGAGTGTTCGAGCAGATCAGCGCAATTTTCCCCTCGAGTGGAGCGTTGTCGGGCGACGGCAGGGTGGAACGGATCCTGCTGATCGGTACGAGCCCAAACTATTTCGAACTTCTCGGAGCGAAGCCGGCGCTCGGACGGATTTACACGCAGTCGGAGTGGGTGCCGGGCTTCCTGAACGGAGTCGTCATCAGCGACGGTCTCTGGAAGCGCCGATTCGGCTCGGATCCGAATATCATCGGGCGCACGGTTCGCGCGGACGAAGATGCGTACACGATCATCGGCGTCATGCCACCGGACTTTCGCCACCCGGCCAATACGGATTTCGGCGAGATCGAGATGTGGACGGCAGCCGGCTTCACCGGCGATCCCTGGCCATCGCCGCCGCAGCGCGCAGCGCGGTCTTTGCCCGGAGCGTTGGCCCGCCTGAAACCGGGAATCACGCTCGAACAGGCGCAGCGGCGGCTGGACGCGCTGACGAATTCACTGCAGCAGACCTACCCCAACGAGTATCCCAAACAGTTGGGCTGGTCGCTTCGCCTCGAGCCCGCCCAAGTCAGCTTGACGGGCAACGTGCGACCGACACTCGTGATCCTGCTCGCCGCCGGGAGTTTTGTGCTCCTGATCGTCTGCGTCAATGTGGCCAGCTTGCTGATCGCGCGGGCGTCGGGACAAATGCGTGAGTTCGCGATCCGCCAGGCGCTCGGCGCATCGCGCGGCCAGCTCGTGCGCCAGGTGCTGACCGAGAGCGTGCTCATATCGCTGGCCGGAGGCGCGGCTGCCGTCGCCGTGCTTCTGCTCGCGCAAAATTCGCTGCTCGCAATGATGCCTGCGGACGTGCCACGACTCGCCGAGGTGCACGCGGACTGGCGCATGCTCGCATTCGCCCTCGTGCTTTCGCTCGCGACCGGCGTGCTGGTTGGATTGATGCCGGCACTCCACGCATCCGCGATCGAGCCCAATCGTGACTTGAGGGACGGCGGACGCACAGGCGGCGGACAGAGCCTGCGCCAAAACCGGTCGCGCGCGGCGCTGGTCGTGCTGGAAGTCGCGCTGTCGGCAGTGCTGCTGGTCGGCGCGGGCTTGCTCGTGCGCAGTTTCTCGGCCGCACTGAGCCAGAATCCCGGCCTCGATCCGGAGCGGCTTGTCGCGGGTCAAATCTGGGTCCCCAATCCGAACGATCCCAAGGCGAATCAGTACGAGACGCCGGCACAGCGCATCGCACTTGCCAGGGAACTGCTTGGCCGGATCGCGCTGCTCCCGGGCATGGAGCAAACGGCGATCGGCACTTCGAGCGCCATTCCCCTGCTGAGAATTGTGAACAATCCCCTCGCGTTTTCATTGCCCGACGAAGCGTCGACCCAGGAGAATGATCACGCGGCCGAGTTTGGCGCCGTGAGCGCCGGGTATTTCGACGTCCTCAGGACGCCGCTGAAGAAAGGGCGTGTCTTCACCGATCACGATGCCGACTCCAGCCGAAAAGTCGTCGTGGTCAACGAAGCGTTCGTCCGAAGATTTTCACCGCAACGGGACGCGGTTGGCCGGCGCATGCGGTTTGTCTGGCGCGGTCAGGGACAAGAAGCCGAAATCGTGGGCGTCGTGGGCGATGTGCGCAATGACGGGCTCGACGTCGCGCCGCCGCCACGCGTGTACGAGTCCATTCTTCAGTTTCCCAGCATCAGGCTCGCGGTGTTTCTCCGCACACGCGCCGATGTTGACGTGAAGGCGACGAAGGAAGCGCTTACCGCGACCGTGCACAGCATCAATCCGGAACTTCCGGTGTTCGACGTCAGGACCATGGCGGATTTGATGTCGGCTTCGATGGCGCGGCGCCAATTCTCACTTTTCTTGATGTCTGTCTTTGCGGTCGTCGCGCTCCTGCTCGCCGCGCTCGGGATTTATGGCGTGATGGCCTTCGTCGTCAGCCAGCGCGCGCAAGAGTTCGGCATCAGGCTCGCCCTGGGCGCGAAGCCGCGCGACATCCTCGGCCTCGCGTTCCGTCCGGGGCTCATTCTCACCGCCACCGGAACGATCGTCGGCCTCGGCGCGTCGGTCGTCGTGACGCGGCTGATGTCGAGCCTCTTGTTCGGAGTATCCGCAAGCGACCCGGCAACGTTCACGGTTGTGCCGGTGTTGCTGGGAATCGTCACGCTGGCCGCGTGCTTCATCCCCGCGAGACGCGCAACGCGTGTTTCTCCGATGGAGATACTCAAGTAGGCAACGCCGGATGACCGTATCGCAGTTCCACGACCATCACCCTTTCACCACTCGATAAAATCATGCCGCTCAAGCCCATTACGTCCGACCGTCTGGCCAAACCCGTCGGTCCCTTTTCACCAGCCGTTCGCGATGGCGACCGCGTGTACACGAGCGGTCAGGTCGCACAGGATCCGGCCACGGGAAAACT
>DASYSH010000301.1:0-7372 GCA_036003525.1 Gemmatimonadaceae bacterium
CGCTAGGAAGGAAGCTCAAAGCGCACGGCTCGATCCAAAAGAGCCGTGCGCTGTGAGCTTTTCCTGCCTAGCGGTGGGCGATAAGCGTTGGGCGATCTAGCAGTGAGCTTTACCAACAAGCTTGCCAACAACCCTACCAACAAACCCTACCAACAACCCTGCCAAAAACTTTACCAATCACTCACCCGTTCGTACTAGCCCATATTTCACCTGATCGGGCGATAGGCGCGCACCGCGCGCAGTCCTAAACTTTTCACTCACACGGCGCGACTGAAAACAGCGCCTCACGAACTGAAAAGGCGGACCAATGACAGCACCGCACGCACCAAGAGAAAACGCCGATCCGATCACGGGTGAACCCGGATCGCATCCGGTAGAAACCGGCGCCGGTTCGGCGGGCACGGCAGCGATTGGCGCGGCGATTGGCGGAGCGGTCGGTGGTCCGGTTGGATTCGCGGTGGGCGGCGCGCTGGGCGCAGTTGCCGGTGGCATCGCTGGTCATGAAGTCGGCGAGAAGGTCAATCCGACGATCGAAGACAGCTACTGGCGCGACAACTACTCGAAGCGTCCGTACGTGCACGCGGACCGCGACTACAGCTGGTATCAGCCGGCGTACCGCTACGGATGGGAATCGCGCGCGGCGCTGGAGAATGCAAAGTGGGACGACGTCGAGAGTCAGCTCGACGCGGGCTGGATGTTGGGCCGCGGAGAATCGAGCATGGAGTGGAACGATGCGCGGCCGGCTGCGCTCGATGCGTGGAATAGAATCGACAGTTTGTAAGAAAAACTGATGGTATAACGGCCTGTGCAAATAGGCCGTGAAAGAATGGCGGCGGACGGCTGATGGGGACGTCCGTCGTCATTCTTTTAAATGGTTGACCCGGCAAGACAGCTTACAGCTCACTGCTTGTCGCACACCGCCCAACGCTAGGCAGGAAGAGCTCACGGCTTGAGCTGTTAGCTTTTTCCTGCCTAGCGGTGGGCCACAAGCGGTGGGCGATTTAGCAATTAGCTGTCGCTACCGAAGAGGTTGTTTCGCGTCAATTCGATTCAGAGTTCATAGCTCAAGCTCATTGGTGGTAGGTCGGGAGTGTCAATACTCGCCGTTCGAAGCTGTGTGCTTGCAGATGCTAGAGCTCGCAGCTCCGAAGGACGAGTTCTGACACTCCCAATCGGTGACCTCCGAGCTTGAACTACGAGCTTCCGGCGTTTGCGGACACGTTCACTAATCGGGCTGACGATGCGTCACCGGCCGATTGCGCTCCGTACCCTTCGCGTTCCGCGCTCTCCTCGAAGCTCGGAGTTCAAGCTCCTGGGTCACAGGTGGGGAGTGTCAATACTCGTCTTTCGAAGCTCAGTAATTGCAGTTTCAAGAGCTCGCAGCTCCGAAGGACGAGTTTTGACACTCCCGACCCGTGAGTCATGAGCTCGACCTGCCAGTTTCCCGAAACAACGTCTCCGGTGGCGACAGCTAGCTGTGCACCAGCGGGATTGAAAAAAGTACGAGCCCGATCGCGCCGAGCGCGAGCGATCCGAACCACACGAGACGCACCCGCGTCAGCGCGGCGACGGCGCCGAGTGCGATCGCGACTTGAAAAAGCGCCACGGCAGCGGCGAAATGATGGTGCTTTTCGAGAAGGGCAGAGGCCTCGTGCTCCTTCGCGTCGCGTTCGTTCTCGAGTTCCTTCGCCTTCGCCTGAATTTCTTTTTGCTCGGCATCGTAACGTGCCGCGGTCGAATCGAGATCCGCGGGAACCGCGTGGCCCGCGGCCTTCCATGCGTTGATCGATCCGCGCGTGACGGCGCCCTTGATTCCCTTCGCCTGATAGTACGCCCACTGATCGGACGCCTGCGCCTGGATTCGCGTGGCATCGGATTTCAGCGCGAGCGCTTCGTTCACGGTGTCGCCCGCGCGCAGCGATGCGACGGCTGCGACCGCGGCAAGAATCGCGGTCGTCAGCGAAACCCAGCGAAGCATCTTGCTTCCCGAGTGTTCGATTTCTTCGTCGATCGTCTCGCGCAGCTTGTCGGTGTCGATCTCGATTTCTTCCGGCATAGCGCGACTCCTTCTGTGATCGTCGTTTTTGCTTTGCGTTACGGCTGGTAAATCACCTTCACCGGCGACGCACTCAGATTGTTGCTGCCGTTGCCGAGCTGTCCCTGGCCGCCGTCGCCCCAGCAGTATGCGGTGTTGCCGCCGGCCATCGCGCAGACGTGGTAGTTGCCCGTGCTCAGCGTGCGGAACGAAAGTCCGCCGGCCACCGCGACCGGGACATTGCTCAGCGGGCTCGTGACGCCGGTGCCGAGCTCACCCCAGATGTTGTCGCCCCAGCAGAACGCGCCGCCGCTCGCGGCGAGTCCACACGTGTAGAGTCCGCCTGCGCCGATCGTCGCGAACAAATTGCCGCCGAGCACCGCGACAGGAGTCGTATGCGCCTGCGTGTCACCGGTGCCGAGCTGGCCGTTGTCGTTGCTGCCCCAGCAGAACGCCGCGCCACCCGTTGCGACGGCGCACACGTGCTGGAACCCCGCACCGACCGCGATGAACGTCGCCGACGACGTCACCTTCACAGGTGTCGCGCTCGAGTTGAACGTGCCGTTGCCGAGCTGTCCTCGGGTGTTGTCGCCCCAGCACCACGCGGCGCCGTTGGTCGCGATGCCGCACGTATTCTGGAAGCCGGCGCTGAGTGATGCAAACGTGATTCCACCGCCGACGGCGACCGGCGCTGAGCTGTTCACCGTGAGACCGTTGCCGAGCTGGCCGCTGAGATTGTTGCCCCAGCACCACGCGGCGCCCGCCGCGGTGAGACCGCAGGTGTGATCCTGTCCCGCGGTGAGCGATGTGAACGTCGCGCCGCCGCTGACGGCGACGGGAAGCGAGCGATGCAGTGTCGTGCCGTCACCGAGTTCGCCGCTGGTGTTGTCACCCCAGCAGAACGCGACGTTCGTCGCGGTGAGCGCGCAGTTGTGCGCGTAGCCCGCGCTCAGCGCGGCGAATTTGAGCCCGCCATGCGTCGCGACCGGCGATGTCGAATTCGTCTGCGTGCTGTCGCCGAGCTGGTCGGCCTGATCGCCGCCCCAGCACCATGCGCTGCCGTCGGTCTGGAGGCCGCATGAATGGAGATCGCCCGCGCTGACCGCGATGAGGTGCAGCACTTGCACGGTGACCGTCGCCGTTCCGTTGCCGCCGAATGCGGTGCCGGTGATCGTCGCGACGCCGGCAGAGACGCCGGTCGCGAGTCCCGTCGCGGAAATCGAGACGATCGCGGGATTGCTGCTCGACCACGTCGCGGTCGCGTTCGGGAACGTGTTGCCCGTGGAATCTGTCGCCGTCGCGGTGAACTGCTGCGTGCGGCCGATGCCGACGGTCGCGGCGGTGGGCGAAACAGCGACCGATGACGGGCCGAGCGTGATGACCGTCTGGACGGTCACTGAAGAAGTGCCGAGGAATCCGCCGATGCTTGCGCTGATAATCGCGGAACCGTTGGTCACGCCGGTGACGAGTCCGGTGCTGCTCACGGTCGCCACTCCGGGGTTGTTGCTCTGCCACACGACGGTGAGTCCGGTGATCACGCTGCCCGAGGCGTCGCGAACGGTTGCCGTGAGCTGCTGCGTGCCGTGCACGACGACGAATGCCGGCGACGGCGCGACGATGATCGACGAGATCGACGGCGGGAGCGCGGCGACGACGGTGATTTTTCCGGTGCCCGTCGCCGTGCCGCTCGTCGCGATGATGTTCACGGAGCCGACCTTTCGCGCGGTGACGTGTCCGGCGGAGTTCACGATGGCGATCGTCGTGTCGCTGCTGCTCCACGACGCGCTCGCGCCGACGACGTCGAGGCCATTGATGTCGGATTCGGACGCCTTGAGGGTGATCGTGTCACCGACGAGCAGGGAGATGTTCGTTGGCGTGACGGAGACGGACGTCACACTCGACGTGGCGGTCACGTCCTTGTGACACGACGCGGAGATGACGGCACCGACGATCAGTAAACAGCGGGCGGCAGAAGTCGCGAAACGCACGAAGAAAAACTCCAGGGAAATCGAGTCAGGTGCTTCCACGCGTCATGAACCTCACGCGGGGACGCCTCGTGCGGATCACCACACACTGGCGTGCACTCATACCTACGGGGGAGCGGGGTGTTCCGGTAGTGGGGTGCGTCACGACTTGTCGCTGGGGAACGACAGCGCGAACTTGACATCTGCCGCCGGTTGATTTCGGCTGAATCCCTCAGGAGGAGTTTCGATGCGTCGAATGCTGCCCGCCTTTTTCGTTGCTGCGCCGATGATGCTCTCCGTTTCGGTCGCGAATCTTGGCGCGCAGGGGCGCGCCGGCGCCAAAGAACCGAACGTCGAATTCGAGATGATGACATGGCCGGAGGTGAAGGCCGCGATCGACGGCGGGAAGACGACGGCGCTGGTCTACACCGGCGGAACCGAGCAGCGCGGTCCGCAGAATGTGAACGGCGGCCACACGCTGATGGGGAAGGCGACGGTCAGGGCGATCGCGCTCAGGCTGGGGAACGCGATTTTCCTGCCGGTGCTGCCGTACACGGTGAACAACGCGAGCGCCGCGATGCCGGGGACGATCGGACTGACCGCGGAGATTCAAACGGCGCTCCTCGAGCGCATCGCCGATCAGGCGATCAAGACCGGCTTCACGAACGTGATCATCATGGGCGATCATGGCGGGGGCCAGCCCAAGACATACGAGGACGTCGCCAAAAAACTCGATTCCGTTTACGCATCGCAGGGCAAGCACGTGTTTTTCTGCGATCAGGTTTACAAGACGGCGAACGATGCGTTCGACACGTATTTGAAGTCGCAGAATCTTCCGGTCAGCACGCACGCGGGAATCCCGGACACGTCGGAAATGCTGTATCTCGGATTGGATCTTGGATGGGTGCGTCCGGAATTGATTCCGAATGCGGTGAGCGACAAGGATCATCCGAACGGGATCAGCGGCGACGCGCGGCCGTCGACGAAAGAGCTCGGCAAGAAAATCTTTGATATGAAAGTGGATTACGCGGTGAAACAGATTCAGTCGATGGTCGGGAGCAAGTGACGACACTGTCAAAGTCCAACTGACGATCGGCAGCCGACAACTCAAACCGCGACCGGCCGCCAATCGCCCGCGGTCAGCCATCAACAGATCATTTTCCCGTTCCGGAGCGTCGCTTGTCCCATCCCCCAAGAGATTCCGTTTTTTCGCGCCGCGATTTTCTTCTGCTCGCCGGACAGGCCGGCGCACTCTCGGTCGTCGGACCCGGCTTTCATCGCGGGCTGAACGCGGAGGTGCCGAACGGAAAGAAAACGGCGCTCGACCGCGCGCTCGCGGTGCAGCGCGATCTCACGGAGATCTCCGCGCAGCAGCTCGCGAGTCTCACATCGGGTTTGCGCTGGCGGATGCTCGGACCGTTCCGCGGCGGGCGCGTCGACGCCGTGTGCGGCGTGCACGGACGGCCGAACGAATTTTATTTCGGCGCGGTCAATGGCGGCGTTTGGAAATCGGTCGACGCCGGGCGCGTGTGGTCGCCCGTCTTCGATTCGCAGCCGGTCGCGTCGATCGGCGCGATCGCGGTCGCGCCGTCCGCGCCTGACACCGTGTACGTCGGCAGCGGTGAATCGACGCTGCGTGATTCGATGGGCTACGGAAATGGCGTGTACAAATCGACCGACGCCGGGAAGAGCTGGACACACACCGGCCTGACCGAGACGCACCACATCGGGCGCATCGCGGTCGATCCGAAGAATCCGAACATCGTGTTCGTCGCGGCGCTCGGGCACTTGTATGCGCCGAACGCGGAGCGCGGCGTATTTCGCTCGGTCGACGGCGGCAAGAGCTGGACGAAGGTGCTGTTCAAGGACGAGAACACCGGTGCCGTCGAAGTCGTGATCGACCCGACGAATTCAAATGTGATTTACGCGGGACTGTGGAATACGCGGCGTCCGCCGTGGTACACATACCGTCCTTCGAACGGACCGGGCGGCGGAATTTTCAAGTCGACCGACGGCGGCAGCACGTGGAAGCAGCTCACCAGCGGCCTCCCGCCGAAGAACATCGGCAAGGTCGGAATCGGCGTGTCCGCGGCGAATCCGCGGCGCGTGTACGCCGTCGTCGATTGTCTCGAGCCGGATCCGTCGGCGCCCGCGCCCGCTGCGGCGGCAGGCGGCGGCGGACGCGGCGGCGCGGCGGCGACGCCGGTCCAGTCTGCGTTTTTCCGCTCCGATGATGCGGGCGCGACGTGGACGAAGATGTCGTCCGATCCGTCGCTCAGCGGACGCGGCTGGTATTTCGAACACGTGACGGTCGATCCGCACAATGCCGACATCGTCTACGTGCCGAACGTCGCAGTGAATCGCAGCATGGACGGCGGAAAGTCGTGGGTCGCGCTGCGCGGATCACCGGGCGGCGATGACTACCATCAGGCGTGGGTCTCGCCGGACGACACGAACACGGTGATCGTTGCGAGCGACCAGGGCGCGATCATCACGCACAATGCGAAGACCGAGGATCCGCGCGACGTCACGTGGAGTTCGTGGCTCAATCAGCCGACGGCGCAGATCTATCACGTGAGCGTCGACTATCGCTTTCCGTACTGGGTCACCGGCGCGCAGCAGGACAGCGGTGCGGTCGCAGTTTGCAGCCGCGGCAAGTTTGCGGAAATCTCCATGCGGGACTGGGAGCCGATCGGCGCGGGCGGCGAGAGCGGAACGACCGCGGGCGATCCGCTGCATCCGGGGATCATCTTCGGATATTCGGCCCCGGGCGTGAGCCGTTTCGATCTCGAGCTGAACGTTGGCGTGTCAGGCGTCGCATCGCCTGCCAATCCGGAGACGCCGCGGTACGACTGGACGCAGCCGATGGTCATATCGCGCGCGGACCCGCGGGCGATGTACGCGGCGACGCAGTTCGTTCACAAGACTTCGGATGGTGCGAAGAGCTGGACACAGATCAGCGGCGATTTGACGCGGCCGGCTCCGGGCGTTCCGTCCGTGCTCGACGCCGCGACCGCGTCTGACACGGATCGCAACGGCAACCGCGGCGTGGTGTACACGCTGTCGCCTTCGCCGCTGCTCGTGCCGATGGTCTGGGCGGGCACCGACGACGGCCTCATCCACGTCACGACGAACGACGGGAAGAGCTGGCAGAACGTGACGCCCGCCGCGCTCACCGCGTGGAGCCGCGTCACGACGATCGATGCGTCGCACTTCGATTTCAATTCGGCGTACGCGAGCGTCGACCGTCACCAGCTCCAGGATTACGATCCGTACATCTATCGCACACGCGATATGGGAAAAAGCTGGCAGAAAATCACGAACGGGCTTCCCGCGGGCGTGTATGTGCACGTGGTGAAGGAAGATCCAAAGC
>DASYSH010000302.1:0-5832 GCA_036003525.1 Gemmatimonadaceae bacterium
TCAATCACCTCAAGCGCGCCGGCGTGATCGCGAGCAAGAAGGCGTATGCGTTCGGACACGGCGTGGAATACACGATGCCCGACGGAAAAATTCTCGTGGGGTCGTATCATCCGTCGAACCAGAACACGAACACCGGAAAGCTGACAGAGGCGATGTTTACGAAGCTGTTCGAGCGGGTGGCGCGGCTGGCCCGCTCGGAGGGAATATCGCGGTAGCCGTCTGCCTGTGACGAATGGAAGAGTCGCGGGGTTTTATGTGGCAAGGGTATCCCCACAGCCTTCGTCGAGGGCGGTCGATGAAAATGTCCGCTCGCAAAGTTCCTCCACGCATTCTCATCGGCGCTCTCGCACTTACACTCGCCGGTCACTCCCTGGCTGCACAGGGTCCGCGACCTCATCCGGCGGACGAGGCGAATGCGATTCGAACCATCGTCATCAAGCTGCAGTCGGCGATTCGCGGTGATCAGCGTCGCACAATCGCGACGCTGATTCTCTTTCCCATGGAGATCATAAAAGCTCCGTTGGGCCTCACACGCGTCCCATCAGTCCGCGTTTTCATGACGGTGTATCCGTCGGTGTTCACGAGAAAACTGCGTGACGCGATCCTCAGACAGAACCCGGACTCCATTGTCGTGCGCAACGGCACCGCGACGTTTGCCGACGGACGGGTCGTAATCGGATATCGGTGTGCGACCACGGACCCGAACTCATGCGCGACCGGCGTCACGCAGATCAGACCGTACAAGAATTAGCTCGCGCGCAGAATTTCGACCGGGTCCGCGCGTGTCGCGCGCAAGGCGGGGATGATGCACACGCCAAGCGAAACCGACAGCAATACGACCTCCGCGACAATCAGCGAAACAACATCGGTCGATCCGACGCCGTACAAAGCGCCACCGAAAAACGACCCCGCGAAAAACCCTCCGAACGCGCCGAGCGCCGTTCCCGCGAGCGCCATTTGCGCCGCATCGCGCAGCACGAGCTTCCACAGATGCCCGGACCTTGCGCCGATTGCAACGCGCACGGCGAACTCGCGCATGCGCTGATTCACCATATACGACATCACCGCAAAAAGACCTGCTGTAGCGAGCGCGAGAGACGCGACCCCGACAGAAAGGAACACGCGCATCAACGAAAGAGCCAACCGCATTCTCGCATCGAAATCGGACGAGAATGGCCTGACACCGGCTTCGGCGATTCCGCCCGGAAGAAGCGCATTGAGAGCGCGCGCGATCCGTACGGAGGCGGCTGGCGCGTTCCCGGAGACGCGCGCCACAACCTGCCATCGACGCGTGTTGTGCTCGCCCTTGCTCGCGTAGATCGGCGGCCAGCGCGGACCGTCGCTCAAATATTTCGGCAGCGACAAATCGGCCTTGCGCGAGACGCCGATGACCTCGAGCCAGGGCGCCGCGCCGTCATCGCTGCCGAGTCGCACGGCATGACCAATCGCCGCGCCGTCCGAGAACAGCGACTTCACCGCGCGTTCATCGAGAATCACCGCGCCGCGAACTTCGTCACCGGGCTGAAAGTCGCGCCCTGCGACCAGCGGAATTCCCATCGTTCGCATGAAGTGCGGGCCCGCGATCAGATAGTCTTCGACAAGCAGCGGTGCGATGCCCGCCGTGCGATCGGAAAACACCTGACTTCTTTCGGGATGTCCCGTCGCAAGTGTCGACGCGCTCTCCACGCCCTCCATCGCCTCGACGCGGGGAAGCATGATGCTCACAGGATTTTCCGTTCCGAGTTTCTCGGCGTTCCACTTGTAGACCAGATCGCCGTCCACCGACAGGACGTGGCTCGCATTGAATCCGAACTGAAAATCGGCGAGACGCAAAGTGCTGCGAGCGAACAGCGCGGTCGCCATGAGAAGCGAGAGCGACACGGCGAGTTCAACGGCGACAAGTACCTGGACGCGACGCGCGCCGCGCCCCGTGGTGCCTCCCGAACTCTCCTTCAGCGGCTCCATCGGCTGAATGCGTCCGACCTGCAGCGCGGGCAGCGAGCCCACCAGCAGCGCCACGACCGCTGCGGCACCGAGCGAGGTCGCAAAGAACCGCCAGCTCCAGGTCGGGGCAAGCGTCGTGAGCCAACCAACTTCCCCGCCGACAAAGTGTGTGACGGTGCCGATGCCCCACAGCGCGAACATCATTCCAGCGATACCCGCGCTGAAAGCGAGCACGGTCGACTCGGCGAGCTGATCGAGTACGAGTGTTCGCGAGCCGGCGCCAAGCGAAAGGCGCAGTGCAAGATCGCGCCGGCGCGCAATCGCACGCGCGAGCATGAGGGTCGTGATGTTGGCACTCGCAATCGTGAGGATGCAAAGCACGATGCCGATGAGTGCGAAATAAAAACCACCGAGCGATCGCCCCTCGCGCCGCAGCGGATGCAAATCGAGTCCGTATTTCCTCGGCTTGCTCGTTGGGTACTGCGCGTTGAGACGTGCCGCGAGCGCCGCAAGCTGCGCTTCCGCAGCAGCTCGCGTCGCGCCTGCGCGCAGCCGAACGTCCGGAAACCAGCCCTGGCCCGAATCGCCCGGGACGAGCGGGAGCCACGCACCGATGGTAAAGGTCGCCGGCTCGTTCATCCCGGCGGGCATTACTCCCACGATTGAGTAGACCTGACCCGCGACCGTGATTTCCGCCTTGCCGATCGCCGCACGGTCGGCAAAAAACGCTTTCCAGATGTCGTCACTGACGATGGCGCTGTTGCCCCGCGACCCTTCGTCATCCGTAAATGTGCGGCCGAGCCGCGGCCTCACCCCTATTACGCGAAAGAAATTGGACGGCACGGCTGCTACGCCGCCTTCGCCTCTCTGAAAAACGGGCCGGTCGCCGACGAAGACCGACGGCGCATCCCCGAATCGAGGCTTGGCGCGTGTCAGCGCACTGAACGCGGGGATCTGTTCGATCGCGGACACGATCTCGCCGCGCTCGGGCCCCGGATGCACGGGGTCGCCGCCGCCCCAAAAGTGAACCTCGAAGGTCCGGTCCGGCTCGTCAAACGGCATCGCCGGACGCTCAAATTTCTCGACGACGCCAAGAATCGTCGTCGCAAAACCCAGCGCGATCCCGAGCGTAACCGTCGACACCGCAAAAAACGCCGGCCGGCGCCGGAACGACCGTATCGCAGCCTTCAGCGACGCCCAAAACTCTCGAAGCATCAATTTCACTGTGTTAGCGTTGTAATACAGTGCGAACTCGGCGCCCCGCTGTCAAATTGCAGGGCATGAAGTCTGATGAGCCGCATGACTCCGCCAGTCTGTCCCGCCGCGCGTTCCTCGCCGCGACGGGCGCGGCAGCCGTCGGCGCGCCGTTTCTCAATCTCGACTCCCAGGTCCCCGTGAGCGAACCCGCTACGCACACTCCCGCCGACGACGCACGCGCCCTCTCTCTCGTCGATCTCGCCGCCGCGACCCGCAGCGGAAAACTCACCAGCGCGTTCGTCGTCCGGGCATATCTGGATCGCATCGACGCGGTGAATCCGCAGCTCAACGCCGTCGTGCAGGTGCAGCACGATGCCGCGATGGCGAAGGCGCGCGAAGCCGACAAGCTCCCGCGCGAAAAACGCGGGGCGCTCCACGGCATCCCGGTCACGATCAAGGATTCGCTCGACACCGCCGAGATCATTTCAACGGGCGGCACGAAAGGGCGCGCCAACTATCTGCCGCCGAAAGACGCGACCGCCGTCGCGCGTCTCAAAGCCGCCGGTGCGATTATCCTCGGCAAAACCAACACGCCCGATCTCACGATGGCGTTCGAGACGAACAACCTCGTCTACGGGCGCACCAACAATCCCTTCGACGTCAACCGCACGGCCGGCGGCAGCAGCGGCGGCGCAGCTGCAATCGTCGCGGCGGGTGGATCTCCGCTCGACATCGGAAGCGATACCGGCGGAAGCATTCGTGTGCCCGCGCACTTCTGTGGCATCGCCGGCATCAAGCCGACGGCAGGCCGCGTGTCGCGCGCGGGGCACATCATCGATTTCAGCGGGCCGCCACAATCGCTTACGCACATCGGCCCGCTCGCGCGCCACGTCGACGATCTCGCGTTCGCGCTGCAGCTCATCGCCGGACCCGACAGCATCGATCCATATATCGTCCCTGCGCCGCTCTACGATTACAAGAAAGTTGCGGTAAAAAATCTTCGTATCGCATACTTCACCGACCTCGGCGCGCTGAAGCCGAGCAGCGAGACGGGCGCGTGCGTCGAGCACGCGCTGCAAATCCTGGAGAAGGCCGGATGCAAGCACACCGCGATCGAGATCCCGGGCGCGGACGACATTTACGCCGTATACACCGGACTGCTCTGGGGCGACGGCGGCGCCGGATTCGGACGCGTGCTCACCAAGTGGCACACGACGGAGTCGGGTCTGTTCGAGCGCATCAAGAGCGCGGCGACGCTCGCGTCGTCGGACTACTCGGCGCAGTATGAACGTCTCGATCTCTGGCGTTCCAAACTGCTGACGCTGTTCGCGGATTATGACATGCTCATCTGTCCCGTAAACGGCGGCCCCGCACCGCTGCACGGCACTTTCGAGCGCCCGGCCGCAGCATACACGCAGCTGTTCGATCTCACAGGCTGGCCGAGCACCGTCATCCGCGCGGGGACATCACCGGAAGGGCTGCCGCTCGGAATCCAGTGCGTCGCGCACCCATGGCGCGAAGACATGTCGCTCGCCGTCGCCCGCCACTTGGAGACCGCGTTCGGTCCATTCGCCGGCCCGAGTTTGACAGGGCGCTAAGAAGTCCCGTAAGTTCGCGTTATATAAGGCGATGGAAGATCGAAGATGGAGGATGGCAACACCCTCCGGGCACCTCGATCTTCCATCTTCCATCATCCATCGCTGAGATCTGTGAATACCGCAGAATTCCTCGCATCAGTCCCATTATTCAAGTCTCTCGACGCCACCGAACTGGCCCATTTCGGTCAGCTCGTGCGCGAAAAGAGCTATCCGAAAGGCAGCGTCATCCTGTTCGAAGACGACCCGGGTGACGCGCTGTTCGTCGTGCGCGCCGGCCGCGTGAAAGTGGTGCTCGTCGCCGAAGACGGGCGCGAAGTAATCCTCGGAATACTCAGCGTGGGCGAGCACTTCGGCGAGCTCTCGCTCATCGACGATCAGCCGCGCTCGGCGCACGTCATCGCGATGGAAGATTCGGTGCTGCTCGTGCTTCGGCGTGACGACTTCAGGAAACGCGTCGAAGCAAATCCCTCGGTGGCGTGGTCTCTGCTCTCCGAGTTGTCGCGCCGCCTCCGCCGTGCTGACGGGCAGATCGGATCGCTCGTGCTGCTCGATGTTCCGGGCCGCATTGCCCGCATGCTGCTGGACACCGCCGACGAGGGCGGCGGCCTGCTCATCGAGAAAGCGCTGACGCATCAGACCATCGCGCACGTGATTGGCGCGAGCCGCGAAACGGTCTCGCGCGCGATGCGCGAGTTTCAGGAATCGGGCTGGATCAGCACCGAGCGCCGCCGCATTCAGATCACCGATCGCGCCGCCCTCGAAAAGCGCTCGCAGCAGCGAACGTAGCATGAAGACAGCGACGGAAGGTGGAAGATCGAAGATGGAGACCTTCCAACTTCCAACTTCCATCTTCGATCGCCGTCATTGGTGACTTCCGTCACAACCACCCCGTGACCGCCCGCCTTTCGGGTTAACGCCCATCCATGCTATTCTCCTTCGTGTCGAGAGAAACCAGATGAGCCTGCGCGTCCAGTTTTGGGGCACGCGGGGTTCGATTCCCAGTCCCGGTCCGTGCACCGTTCGTTACGGCGGCAACACACCGTGCGTCGAAGTGCGCACGGCGGGCGGCTGGCTGGTGATTCTCGACGCCGGG
>DASYSH010000303.1:0-2216 GCA_036003525.1 Gemmatimonadaceae bacterium
GTCCAGCTCGACGTCGCAACGCCGCTTGCGTTCGTCACGCTCGACACCGGCGACATCGAGGCACCGCCGCTCGTCGCCCAGTTCACCGTGACGCCGGAGACCGGATTGCCCGATGCATCAGTCACGGTCACGGCCAGCGGCGTCGCCAGCGGGGTGAGCGTGTTTCCGCTCTGACTTTGTCCGCCTGTGATCGCGAGCGTCGCCGCAGCGCCGGCCGTGATGTTGAACGTGCTCGTCGTCGCCGACGTGACGCCGCTCGAGCTGGCAACGAGCGTGTAGCCCGTCCCCGCTTTATTGAGCGACATGCTGTTGAACACCGCCACGCCCGCCACGGCGGTGACCGACGGCGGGCCGCTCAATGTCGCGCCGCCGGGGTTCGCGCCGATCGCCAGTGACACGCTGCCGACGAACGACGTCGCGACGTTGTTGCTCGCATCCTTCGCGGTGACGACGATCGCCGGTGAGATCGGGAAGCCCGCCGTGGTGTTGGTCGGCTGCTGCGAGATCACCAGCTGCGTCGCCGGACCCATCCAGCTGAGCACCGCGCCGCCGCCGCTCATGCTGAGGAAGCCGCCGTTGTTTGACGGCGTGACGCCGGTCATCGTCAGTGTGTCCGGCCCGACGATGGTGATGTACGTGCCGCCGCCGGTCGGCGTCGTGAGGAACGTGAAGTTCGTGAGCGTGATGTTCGTCTTCGTCGAATACTCGTAATCGAACTGCGGCAGAATCGTCTGAGAGATATTCTGGAACGTCACGTCGTGAATCGACGGGAACAATCCGGCTCCGTTCGTGCCGATCGTGCTCCACCGCACGTTGTCGAACACGACGTTGCGGAGGTTTGCGCCGTTCGACGTCACCAGATGGTCGGCCGGGCTTCCGATGCGGAACGACGCGGCTGAGCCACCGCTCTGCAGCTGTCCGTTCAGGAAGATGTTCGAGCCGATGACGGTCGCCGTGTCCGCCAGGAACAGGTTGCCGAAGTGCGATGCCGTCGTGTAGCCGGGATTCGCGAACGTGACTCCCTGCTGCGTCGTGCCGCCGAAGTACGTCTGGTGCGGCGCGTCGGCTGCGAATGCCGCGGCGTTCGTGCCCTGCGAGAACGTCGTGCCGTCGAATTCGAAATATCCGAACGTGAGCAAGCCGGCGGTGCTTCCGCCGTTGAACGTCGCGTTGCCCTTCACGACGAGCGAGTCGTTCGAATGCACCATTCTGAGCAGGCCGCTCGCGCTCGTGCCGAACGTGCCCGTCACCAGCACATAGTGGCCGTTCAGGTCGAGCTGCGCCCCCGCGCCCGCCACGCTCACGTTACCGGTGACCTTGAGCGAATCGAGCAGCACGACGCCGTTCGTGAACGTGAGATTCGTAATCACGGATTTCGGCAGTGTGCCGCCGCTTCCGCTCGTCATCACGGTGTTCGCGACGTGCCAGCGGCCGCCCGTCGTGTCGAATATCGCGCGGCCCGCGTTCACCGTGCCGCCCGAGTTCGTCACGCTCGGCGTGAACCCGGTCTTCAGCCAGATGTCAGACGACGTCGTGACGTCCGTGTTGAAGTTCACCGTGCCGGTCGTCGCGAGCTGCAGCGTGCCGAAGTTCGATGTCGTCGGGTTCGCGAACGTGACCTGCGGCGTTGCGCCCGTGAGGCGCGTGATGTGCGGGCTGCTCGCCGCGAAGCTGTTGGCGGTGGTGCCCTGCGAGAAGTTCCCCGCGACCTGCAGCAGGCCGCCGGTGAGTGTGCTCGCGCCGCCGTTGAACGATGCGTTTCCTCCGACGATGATCGTGTCGCCCGCGGCCATTGCGATCGAGCCGCTCGCCTGCGTGGAGAGGTTTCCGGCTACGGCGATCG
Organism: Gemmatimonadaceae bacterium; assembly: GCA_036003525.1. Classification (GTDB taxonomy): domain Bacteria; phylum Gemmatimonadota; class Gemmatimonadetes; order Gemmatimonadales; family Gemmatimonadaceae; genus Fen-1231. The sequence goes on from DASYSH010000303.1 coordinate 1,844, forward strand.
ATTTGCCGCCGACGGTCAGTGTGCCGGTGGAGAAGACAGTCAGGTTTCCAGTCGTCGAGAAGTTTGCGCCGACGATCGGAGTGCCGTTGATGAAGACGGTGTTGTACGTGCCGCCCGGAATCCCCTGCGCGGCCGTGCCGGCGAAGATGATCGTGTCGACCACCGTCGTCGAACCGAGCGCGGGCGTGCCCTTCGTCGCGAGGCGCGTGAAGGTCATCGGCGCGGTCGTCGCCGTCGTCGTGAGGTTGCCGCGCACGGTGATCAGCGACGGCGTGCCCGGCGTGCCCGACGTCTGCGTGACGCCCGTCGCGCCGGCGCTAACTGTCAGGTTGCCCTGGATGTGCGTCGGCGTTGCGAACGTCACCGCGCCGCC
>DASYSH010000304.1:0-5201 GCA_036003525.1 Gemmatimonadaceae bacterium
GGAGAATAGCGATGAAGTTTTCGACGAGTACACGATTGATCGCCGCCATGACGCTGGTTGGAGTCATGAGCGCATGTGCGGGTGGCGCGCGCGTCGGCGGCGCCGGTCTGTCCGTTTCGTTCATCAGCCGCGAACCGCCTCCGGAGCGCGTCGAGGTCGTCTCAGCGCGTCCGTACGAAGACGCCGTCTGGATCGGCGGACATTGGGCGCCGCGCGGCAACGATTATGTATGGGTGAGCGGTCGCTGGGAGCGTCCGGCGAGCGGCCGCCATGAATGGGTCGCCGGCCACTGGGAGCATGAAGACCGCGGCTGGCACTACATCGAGGGCTACTGGCGCTGAGAACTGCGGCGACGGTCCACGCAGGTGAGGGGAAATTTGGTGAGGAGCGATAGACAGCGAGGAGCGTGGAGAAGTTCTCCGCGCTCCTCGCTGTTCATTTCTCCTCACCAAGTCGCCGCTCACCCCTCACCGGTACCTCGTCGCCGCAGGTCAGGGTTTGTCCTCAATAATGATCTGTCGCGGACCGGCTATTGCCTTCCGCACCAGACTGCGCGGCGCAACCAGCTGCGACGCGGACGCCGTGACAGACGTATTCAGCGCGGTCATCAGCGACGCAAAATCGTGGATGACTCCAAACTGCCCCCAGCCGAGATAACGCTCGAGCCCCGACACGATCGTGCGCAGCTTGCCGGTCGCGCTGTTGTATGAGAACGAGGCGCGATAGAGCGTGGTGAAGCTGAAGCGCGCATCGAGATGATCGAGCATCGGCACCTGAAATGTGTGCCAGTGGATTCCATCCGGGCTCGTCGCCAGGAATAGATCGTCATTCGTGCACTGTCCCTGCCCCGTCGTCATCGGGAACGCGACGTACATCGCGACGTACATCTTCTTCTCCGCCACGTAGCGGACCTTGATGTGCCAGACGACATAGCCCGGCTGCACGAGATCAGTAACGACCTCGCTTCCGAACTGCAGCGTGTCGAGCGATGCCGTCGGTGAGGCGACGCGCATCTTCACCACATTGTTTTGCGACGAGCAGCCGTTCGGGCCCGCGTCCACGTACCACACGCGGCTCATGCCGTCGGGACCGGCTGCAACCGTCGGCGATATGGCGCTGTGATTCGGCACCGAGAAGAGCAAACGCGGCGCGCTCCACTTCACGCCGTCGCACGAGCGCGTCAGGAGGATGTTGTTCCTCGTGTTCACCTGACGAAATACGACACCGAGGCAGGCGCCCGCCGCGTCGTACACAAATTCCGGATCGGAGTTATAGCCGTCGGCCGGCTGACTGATCAGCGGCGCTTTCACTCCCGCAGCCGGAGTGAAGTGCTCGCAATCCGGACTCGTCGCGAGCGATGGATTCTCCACACCGCCGTTCGAGTTCGCATATGGCGTGTATACCAGCCAGCATGCGGTGCTCCACGGCGCGTTGATGCGCAGGAAATCCGGATGTGTCGACTGGCCCGTGCCGTCGTACGTGGCGAGCGGAATCGTGTGCAGCGGCACCAGTTCCGCCGTACGGATCGCCATTGGCACCGAGTACAGCGCCGCCTGCGCGCCGACGACTGCGACACCGACGCACTGTGACTGCGTGTAGCGTCCATCGAATCCATGCACGGTAAAACAGACACCGCGATGGACGGTATCGATGACCGTTTTCTGCCCGTAGAACCGGATCGTATTCGGCCCGACTCGCGCCATCGTCCCGCTCGGCGAGCAGCTGCGGCAGTCGACGGTGATCGCGCGCGTGTCGGTCGAGTCGTAGTTGATGTCGACTGAATCGCCGACGTCGACCGGCACCGTGCCGCTGATGTCCGGCGTCACGGTCGGCAGATTGAAAACCATCAGCGTGTCGGTATGACTGATCGCGGCGCTGCGAAAATCCGCGCAGCTCGTGACGAGCACGGCGCTGCCGCTCGCCGAGGGCGAAACACTCCACAGCGAATTGGAATCGGCGCCGACTTTAATTCCGAGCCACGCGGGACCGGTGACAGTGCAGCTCCTCGCCTTCACGTTCACGGCGACGACACCGATCTGCTCGGTGGTGCCCGACGTCATCATCTGATTGAGCGGCAGGCTCACGATCAGATGGGGAAGTGAATCCGTCGGGAGGGCTGCGATCTTTGCGGGGGCGGTCGACTCTCCGGACTGGCAGGAGAGGATGACGGCGACCGAAGCGCAGAAACCGAGAGAAACTCTCGCGCGATAATTTCTAAGCACCGCGTCGCTTCTTTACGCCGCAAACAGGCACGTCGACTCCGTCGTCGATAGTAGTGATCTAAATCACATTGGGTGGCCTAATTATGTCACGCGTGCGCGTCTACCGTAAGTGAGCCTAACCTCTCAACCGGTCAATTCGGGATAATGCTGCGTTAAGCAATCCGGGCAGAAACCGTGCGAGAATTGCGCCTCCGAATGTTCGGCGACAAACCGCTCCATCGGCTGCCACTCACCCGCCTCGGTTCGCACGCGCCGGCAATGCGCGCACGTCGGGAGAAGACCCTTGAGCGTTCGGATTTCCGAATGCGCGCGCAGCAGCTCCTGCCGCGCGTCGCGTTCGTTTCTCCATGCCTGCTCTTCCCTGTGCTGACGCGACACCCGCTCGCGCGACGCCACGATCCCGACGGCGTTCGCGATTGCGAGCGTGAGAATAATTCCCACGCGATCCGCCGCGGACACTCCCGTGTTGTAGATCACGAGTATGATCGAGGTCCCGATGCTCAGCGTGATCGCGGCGATCGCCTGGAAGAACGGACGGTTCGGCACGATCGCATAGCAGCCGAGCACGACGACGATCTCGAGCCAGACCGGCGTGATGTTTTCCGGCGGCCGCAGCAGTCGCAGGGCGAGCTCCACGAGAGCGGCGGCAAATGTCGTGACGAGCAGCCGGTGCTCGAACGCGCGCGGCGTTTTCGCGCGCGTAATTCCGAAGACGCCGAACAGCAGCACCATGCCCATCAGCGCACGGATCAAAAGCAGCGGCGTGCGGGCGAGCCATCCGCCGCGCACCGTGATCACATCCATCACCACGAGCACCGACACCACCGCCAGCAGCGTCACGAACACCGCGCGCACGACACGCCGGTCGTTGGCGAGCCTGAACGCTGATATCTCGGTGGGTGTTTCTGTGACTGGCTCGAGCAGCGGCGCCATGGGTTGGGCGGTCATGTCTAAAAGTGCGACAACGCCGGTCTCAAGTACAACTCGCAGCTGCATGCCTCAGTCCTCTTCTGTACGCCTGCGTCGGGTCGAAGTCCCGTATTCCTCTTCCGCACCCTGCACCGCCCCGATATTCTAAGGTCCGGATGAATCTCTCCGTCACGTGCTCCGTCTGTGCCTCGGCCGTTCCCGCCGGCGACCGGTTCTGCGGCACGTGCGGCAACCCGATCACGGGCTCGGCGCTGATCAGCGGCGAGGGAGCGCGGTTCGACCCCTGGACCGAGCTCCTTCAAAAGCTCCGCAGCGCCACACTCGGCGAATACGAGATCAAGGGCGAGCTCGGACGCGGCGGCATGGCGGCTGTATTCCTCGCGCACGATCTCCAGCTGAACCGCCGCGTCGCGATCAAGGTGATGCTTCCGGGTCTGGCGTACGGCGAGCGCATGTGGGACCGGTTCCTCGCGGAGGCGCGCACGGCGGCGAAGCTCGACCATCCGCACATCGTCTACATCCATTCAGTGAAGGAGAAGGACCGCTTTCTGTATTTCGTAATGAAGCACATCGACGGGCGCTCGCTCGACGATTTGCTCTCACAGCACAAGCCATTTCCGGTGCCGGTCGCGCAGACGATTCTCGCCGAGGTCGCGCGCGGCCTCGACTATGCGCACCGCGAAGGCGTGATCCATCGTGACATAAAGCCTGCCAACATCATGGTCGATCAAAAGGGCCAGTCGATCGTGATGGATTTCGGCATTGCGCGCGCGGCGGAGACCGAGCACTTCACGCAGACCGGCGCGACGATCGGGACGCCCGCGTACATGAGTCCCGAGCAGTGCCACGGCGCTGAAACGAGCGCGGCAAGCGATCAATACTCGCTGGGAATTCTCGCGTACGAACTGCTCACCGGCGCGCCGCCGTTCAGCGGCACTCCGATCGAGCTGCAGATCGCGCACATGCAGGATACGCCGATCCCGATTCGCGACCGCCGGTCGGATCTCTCGCTCGAGCTGAGCGGCGCGGTGATGCGCATGCTGCTCAAGAAGCCCGAGGAGCGCTGGTCCTCCCTGCGCGAACTCGTGCCGATTTTTTCACGCGGACTCGAAGCGCTCGGCGAGGAGCCGCGCGATGAACTCATTGCCATGGTGAAGTCCGGCGGGCCGCGGAGAAAATCATTTCCGGCGACGCCGCTCAGCCCGCTGCCGGCCGGGATGCCGAAGCCGCCCGTGACGCCGTATCCGGCGCGCGCCAGCTCTGATACGATGGCGGTCGACTACACGAGCGGTGATCTCGTGGCGCAGCATAGCGCGGAGCGCGAGGCGCCGACGGAAATCAGCGGGCCGATGTTCGCCGTGAGTTCGCCGGCGTCGGAGGTCATGTGGAAGGCGGCGAATTCGCCGGAACTGGATCTGGATGGATTTGGAGCGCCGGCGGCCGGAGCCGTCGAGATTGCGGGCGCGAGAGGGCCGCGGCGCATGCCTGCGCGAACGGCGATGATCGTTTCGTCGGGTGTCGTGCTCGCGGTCATTGGCACGCTCGCACTGCGCGGAGAAAAGAAGACCGCGACGCCCGCAGCACCCGCTCCAGCGCCCGTCAACACCATTGCCGTGTCTTCGCCCTCGCCAGGCGTCGCTCCGACCGTACAGCGGCTCCCAGGCGATTCGACGGCCGTCGGCGTTGCGCCTGCTGCGAAAGCTGGTGCGGGCGCAAAGGGTCCGCGCGAAGTGTCGGTCGACGCGGTGGCGCTGCTTCAGCTGGCCCTGTCGAAGCCGCGCGCGGCGCCCGGTGACACGATCCATGCGCGATTGGATGCGCTGGATGATGCCGGCAAGCCCGTGACGACATCGCAGATCGTGTGGACATCGTCGGATCCGACGGTCGTGCGATTCGCCGGTCCGGGCCAGCTGATCGCGGTGAAAGCTGGCAAAGCGACGATCACGGTGACCGCCGGCACGACGACCACCGGACGCGAGCTGACCGTAGTCGCGAAGAAACACTAAGCGGCTCGAAAAACGAAATGGCGGACGGCATTGGTTGCCGTCC
>DASYSH010000305.1:0-3228 GCA_036003525.1 Gemmatimonadaceae bacterium
TCATCGAGAGAACGAGCCCTTCGCGTTTGCGGTCCTCGGGAACGAGACCAATGCCAAGCCGCATCGCGTCGCGGGCCGAGCGAATCGACACCGGCGCGCCGTGCATGCGGATCGCGCCGGAAGCGTACGGGTCGAGTCCGAACAGCGCCTTCGCGATCTCCGATCGTCCCGCGCCGACCAGCCCTGCAAGACCGAGCACTTCGCCGCCGCGCAGCGAAAATGAAATGGACTCGAATTTTCCGGGGCAGCCGAGTTCATGAACGCCGAGCAGCTCCTCACGCGGCTCAACCGACACGTGCGCAGGAAAATATTGCTCGATGCGCCGCCCGATCATCAATTGAACGAGCTCGCCCTCATGCAGCTCGCCGGTCACGCGCGTGGCGACATGTTCCCCGTCGCGCAGCACGGTGAGATGGTCCGACAGCCGGAAAATCTCCGGCATGCGATGTGAGATGAATAGGATCGCCGCGTGGTTCGCCGTGAGTCTCGGAATCAGGTCGTACAGTCGCGCAGCTTCACGTTCGCTGAGACTGCTCGTTGGTTCGTCGAAGACGATCACATGCGCGCCGCTGCCGACGGCCGCCGCAATCTGAACGAGCTGCTGTTCGGCGATGCTCAGCGAGGCCATCGATTTCGTGACATCGATTTCCGGGGCTATGTCGCCGAGCAGCTGGCGCGCCCGCGCGTGCATTGCCGCGCGATCGACCATCAGCCAGCGGGACGGCAAGCTGCCCAGGCAGAGATTCTCCGCGACGGAAAGGTTCGCGCAGCTCGCCAATTCCTGATGCACCATCGCCACGCCCGCGGCGAGAGCTTCGGCCGGATCGCCGAAGCGAACTGCGCGGCCGTCGATCTCGATCGTGCCCTCGTCGGCGCGATCGATGCCGCACAGCAATTTTCCAAGCGTACTTTTTCCGGCGCCGTTCTCTCCGCACACCGCGTGACAGCTTCCGGCGGCGACGTCGAACGAAATGCCGTTCAGCGCAACAACGCCGGGAAAGCGCTTCGTGATTCCGCTGAACCGAACGGCGGGCGTCGCCACGTTTGCTCGCCTATTTCGCGAGGGCGAGGTACTTGGGGTCGACGTCGGTGAATCCCCAGTCGCGCAGCTGACGCGCCCACGTTCCGAGGTTGTCCTTGCTGACGCGAACGAGCTCCATGTTCACGTGAGCGGGAACGTCTTTCTTGGAGTAGACATGATCGACGATCGTCTTTACCGAGACGTAGCCCCACATATAGCACGGCTGCGCGAGCAGCACGGGCGCGAGGCCGTTCTCGACGTACGGAAGTTCCGCCGGCAGTCCGTCGACCGAAACAATTTTCACTTTCGCCGGATTCAAGTCGGTGAGCAACGCCTTTGTGAACAGCGCCCACCCGCCGATCATCGCCCATCCCTGAATATCCGGATATGCGTTCTGCGCACGCAGCACTTCGGCCGCGGCATCCTGCGGAGTCTCGGCGTGATAGAACGTGTTGAGAATCGTGATGCCCGGATATTTCGCGGCTTCCTCTTTCACACCCTTCACGCGGTTCTGCAGGTTCGGCGCGTTCTGGTTTCCTGCCAGAATCGCGATTTTTCCCTTGCCGCCCATCTGTGTCGCGAGTTCCGCCATGACCTGATGGCCCATCGCGACATCGTCGCCGCCGTAGAATGAAAATCTTTTCGAATTCGGCGCATCGCTGTCGAACATCATGACGGGAACGCCCCGCGCGACGGCGTCATCGATTGCGCCGGTCACTTTGCCGGCGTCGCTCGTCGAGACGAGCAACGCCTGCATGCCGTCGTTCACGGCTTCGGCGATGCGCTGTGCTTGAACGGTCGCGTCTTCGTTCGGCGGCGTGCGCCAGTCGATTTTCACATTGATGCCGAGCTGCTTCGACAGTTCGGCGGCCGCGGCTTCGGCTCCGGTGCGAGCGCTCAGGAAGACGGGGTTGGTGGAGCTCTTCGCGATCATGGTAATCACGAACGGCTTTCCCGCTGCCGGCGCCGCCGCGGACTCGGCGGGTTTGTCCTTGGTCCCGCCACATGCGCTGAGAAACGACACTGTGAGAAGTGTGGCGGCTAGAATCGAGGCTGTGGGCTTCATCACTTGGGTTCCGGTGTGGTGGTGTTCGGTGAAACTGATGAACGGCCAGCTGCGGCGGCAACGCGGCGGGCGACGAGCTTGGTGCCGCCCTGATCGAGGACGACGGCAATGATCATCGCGCCGCCGATGATGATCCATTCGTAGTTCTGGTCGAGATGCAGCGTCCGGATTGCCTGGCGGATCATGACGATCAGCACCGCGCCGAGCATCGCGCTCACCGCGCTCCCTTTTCCGCCGGTGAGGCTTGCGCCGCCGACCACCGCCGACGCGATCACATAGAGCTCATATCCGTTTGCGTCGCTCGATGTCGCCGACCCGTAGAAACTCGCGCCGAGAAAAGCGGCGGCGCCGGCGGTGAGACTTGAAAGAACGAACACGCCAAGTCGGATGCGCTGCACGGGCAGTCCGGCGAAACGACTCGCTTCCGCATTTCCGCCGACGGCAAATATGTGTCTGCCCATCACCGTGCGCGTGAGATAGAGAGAACCAATCACGGTTACGCCGAGCATTGCGAGCAGCGGCACCGGCGAAAGGGTTGCACCGAGTCCGAGCGATGCTTTCGCGAAATGCGTGAGGGCGGTCGGCACGAGGATGCTTTCCGCGCGGCTCGCGACGAACGCGATGCCGCGCAGCATCCACATCGTGCCAAGCGTGATGATGAACGGATGGACCTGGAGCCCGACGACCATCACGCCGTTCGCCAAGCCGCAGGCGAGGCTGACGACGATACAGGTGCCGAGTCCGAGCAGAACGGTGATGGCGGGATCGAGCGGTCCGGCGGCGCGAAGAACCATCGCCATGACGACGCCGGCGAGCGCGTAGACGGCGCCAGCGGAGAGATCGATGCCGCCCGCGATGATGACGATCGTCGCGCCAACGCCCATGATGGCGAAGCCGCTGGCATCGGTCGCCATCTGGATCAGGGTATGGACGTTGAGGAAATTATTTACAGATTGGCCGGTGGCGGGATCGATATGAGATCCGGCGGCCAATGACAGGCCGATTGCAGCGGCGAGAATTACCAGTGAGAGGCCGGCCTGGGGCGAGCGAATGAGGCGGGAGAGCACGACTCAAGATAGGGATAGAAGTGAGTTTGAGTGAGAGGGATGAGTTGGAGCAGGGTCAGAAGGGAGTTGGAGTC
>DASYSH010000306.1:0-9114 GCA_036003525.1 Gemmatimonadaceae bacterium
GAAGTTCGTCGCACTCGGCTTCTCGCCGAAGCAGTACGAACTCAAGCGCGCGGCCGACGAAGACATTCTCGTCGCGGACGCGCGTCTGTCCACCGCGGCGAATGTGCTCGACGAAGTCAGGATCACGGCACCGCGCGACAAGGCGAGCCGCAACGATGTGCAGCCCGATATCGGCGGCACCGAAAAAACGATCAACAACACCAACTTGTCCGCGGACCAGCTTGGCGACCTCGCGGCGATGGCCGCGTCGATTCCAGGCATCAACTACGTCGCGGGCACGAACGGCGATCCGTCGGGCTTTTCGGTGCTCGGCCTCACGCCCGACCAGAACAGCTCGACGCTGAACGGCATGAACTCGAACGCCGGAAATCTGCCGCGCGACGCGCAGACGATTTCGACGGTCGTGACCTCGCCGTACGACGTGACGCGAGGCGGATTCAGCGGCGGACAGCAGAACACGCGGCTCCGTTCCGGATCGAACTTCATCAATCAGGGATCGAGTCTCCTGATGCAGGTTCCACCGCTCGAGTTCACATCCGCTGCGGCGCGCTCGCTCGGACAGGAATACACGCAGCTGAACCTCGGCGGCCAGACATCGGGGCCGATCTCGATCGACAAGGCGTTCTACAATTTTTCGTACTCGCTCGGCCAGACGTCGAACCCGCTCGCATCGCTGCTGAACGCGGACTCGATCGGGTTCGTGACGGCGGGCATCGCGCCGGATTCCGTGACGCGCCTGCTGAACATTCTGAAGGCCCAGCGAATTCCGCTGTCGGCCGGCGGAATCGGGAGTCAGAAACTCAGCGATAACGGCGGCATCAGCGGAACGATCGATTTTGCGCCGCCCGGATCGAAAACGGGCGACGCGTACAACCTCACCATGACCGGGAACTGGAGCAAGCTTTCACCGTTCTCGAGCCCGGGCACATCGGAACTCCCCGCGCACAGCGGCGACCGCACCAGCTGGGGTGGCGCGCTGCAGTTCCATCATTCGACGTATTTCGGCTTTGGCATTTTGAGCGAGAGCGGCGTGAGCGTCAACGCCAGCCGTAACTACGTCTCGCCGTTCCTCGCGCTCCCGAATGCAACCGTGCTGGTGAGCTCCGCGTTTCCGGACGGCTCGAACGTCTCGAAAAACGTGTCGTTCGGCGGCAGCACGCAGCAGAACACGAGCACGTACAGCACGAGCGTCGATTTCACGAACATGCTTTCGTGGTTCAGCGAGAACAACAAGCATCGTCTGAAGCTCGCGACCGAAGTGCGCCGCGATGACTATTCGCTGAACCAGACGACGAATACGCTCGGCAGCTTTTACTACAACTCACTCGCCGACATCGCCGCGGGCACGCCCTCGCTTTATACGCGCACGCTGAGTCCGATTCGCGTGAGCGGCGGCCAGTACATCGAAGGGCTCGCCCTAATGGATTCGTACAAGGCCGGCAGCACCGTGCAGATCCAGTACGGTGTCCGCGCCGATGCGAACCAGTACGTGAACGAGGCGAACGCAAACCCGCTGGTGCAGCAGCTGTATGGGACTCCGAACAACTATCAGCCCGAACATATTTTCGTGAGCCCGCGCGTCGGCTTCTCGTGGGCGTACGGCACCGCGCCGCAGGTTTCAGGATTTGCGGGCGCGTTCCGCGGACCGCGCGCGGTGCTGAGCGGCGGCGTCGGTGTCTTCCAGAGCTATCCATCGAGCACGCTGCTCTCGGGCACCATGACGAACACCGGTCTCGCGAACGCCGTGCAGCAGATCACATGCGCGGGCAGCGCGGTGCCGATGCCGAATTGGTCCGGGTACGAAACCAATCCGTCGACGATTCCGACAACGTGCGCCAACGGTGCCACGCCGACGCCATTCGCCAGCAGCGCCCCGAACGTGCTGCTCGCGGCAAAGGACTACACGTCGCCGCGCAGTGTGCGCGGAAATCTCACATGGCGCGGCGCGATCCTCGACAATCTGTTCAACGCGAACTTCACCGGCACGTACTCGCTGAACCTCAACCAGCCTGAATCGGTTGACCTGAACTTCAATCCGACGCAGCGCTTTGCGCTCGCCGGAGAGGGCAACCGGCCCGTCTTCGTGAATCCGACGAGCATCGACCCGAACACGGGCGTGATCGCGTCGGGCGACGGCCGCGTGAGCTCATCCTTCAACCGGGTGACGCAGCTCCGGACCGATCTCACGTCGAACACGAAACAGTTTCAGGTGCAGCTTTCGCCGACGACTTTCAATTCGAAGCTCACCTGGAACCTTGCGTACACGTATCAGGAACTTCGCTCGCAGTCCCGCGGCTTCAGCAGCACCGTCGGCAATCCGTTCGACCTGCAGTGGGCGCGCGGCCAGGGCGACTGGCGTCACCAGATCCAGTACACGCTCGGATACAATTTCTTCAACACCGTGCGCGTGTCGTGGACGGGACGCCTGCAGTCGGGCACGCCGTTCACGCCGGTGATTCAGGGCGACGTCAACGGCGACGGATATTCCAACGACCGCGCGTTCATCTACAATCCCGCGACGACCGCCGATCCGACGCTCGCCGCGTCGATGCAGCAGCTGCTCAATGGCGCGTCGGACAAAGTGCGCAGCTGCCTGCAGAAACAGCTCGGCGCGCTCGCGGGACTCAACAGCTGCGAGGGTCCGTGGACGACGAGCGCGAGCATGAACATCACGTTCAACCCGCTCAAGCTGCACCTCCCGCAGCGCGCCACGTTCTCGCTGTCGATCAACAACCCGCTCGGCGCGGCAGACCTCGCGCTGCACGGCGAGAACCATCTGCAGGGATGGGGCCAGACGCCGTTCATCGACAACAACCTGATGTACGTGCGCGGTTTCGATCAGACGAAGAATCAGTACACGTACGCGGTCAATCAGCGCTTCGGTTCGTCGAGCACCGCATTCAACACGCTTCTCCAGCCGGTGAGCATCGTCGCGCTGCTGCGCTTCGACACGGCGCCGACGCGTGAGCGCCAGACGCTCACCCAGTCGCTCGACCGCGGCCGCACGACGGAAGGCACGCGCATTCAGGAGCCGATTCTCAAGGCCCTGTACGGAACGAACTCGGTCTTCAATCCGCTGCCGCAGATTCTGCGCCAGGCCGACACGCTGCATCTCACGGGCGATCAGGCCGACAGCATCGCGACGCTGAATCGCTGGTACACGATTCGCGTCGACTCGATCTGGTCGCCGGTGACGAAGGAACTTGCCGCGCTGCCGAAAAAGTACGACCACGACGCAGCGTACGACCGCTATCGCGCGGCGCGCGAGGCGACGGTCGATTTGCTGCTCAAGGTTTCGCCGGGCGTGAAGGGGCTTCTCACCGCGGAACAGCGCCGCAAGCTTCCGGATATCGTCACGACGTCGCTCGACCCGTGGTACCTGCAATCGATCCGCTCGGGAACCGCTGGATCCGGCGGCAACCCGTTCTCGAACACCGCGGCGGCGCTTGGCGGCGGCGGACCGGTCACGATCAGGTTCTAGCAACCTTTCCGGCGAATAAGCGATACATATACAGAGTCATCACCTACACTCTTCCACCAATACCATGAACACAGCCAACAGATTTATCGCCGCAGCCGTAACGGCGATCGCATCCGTGGCCGGGGCGCAGACGCCTCCGCCGGTGCGCAACATCGGGCCCGTTCTCGCCAGTTCGACCGAGCCGTTCGCGGCCGTGTCGCAGGTCCGCGCGCTGCCGGGCGGCCGCGTCATCATGCACGACCTCACGGGCCGTCGCGTCGTCCTGCTGGACTCGACATTCAAGTCGGTCACGGTAATCGCCGACACGACTCCCGCGACGGGCAACGCGTATGGCTCGAGACTCGGCGGTCTGATCGCATACCGCGGCGACTCGACGCTATTCGTCGATCCGCAGTCGATCTCGATGCTCGTGATCGATCCCAAAGGCAAGATCGTCCGCACGATCGCGGCGCCGCTGCCGAACGAAGTGAATGCGCTCATCGGCGGGCAGAACGGCACGCCCGGCTACGATCCGCAGGGCCGTCTGGTGTACCGGTCGCAGATCCGTCCGAACATGAACTTCTCGAAGGCAACGGCCGGGCTTCCGCAGATGCCGCAGCTTCCGGAATCGTCGATCGTCGTGCGCGTGGATCTCAAGACGCGCAAAGTCGACACCGCGGCGACGTTCCGGATTCCGAAGCTCACCTTCAACATGACCCGCGATGACAACACGGGTCGCGTGCAGATCAGCACCACCGTGAATCCGATGCCGTGGACGGACGATTGGGCACTTCTCGCTGACGGCACACTCGCGATCGTGCGCGGCCAGGACTATCGCGTCGATCTCGTTTCGCCGGATGGCAAGCTGACGCAGGGCTCGAAGATGGCGTTCGACTGGCAGCGCATGACGGACGAAGACAAACGCGCGCTGATCGATTCGACGCGCGATGCGATGGAGAAGACGCGCGCCGCGCAGCAGGCGGCCCAGGCGCTCGCATCGGGTGACGCAAAGGTGACCGACCCGGCTGCCCCGGGCGGGCGCCAGCGTCCGGTCGGCGACGGCGGCGGGATGACAATCGTGATGGCGGGCGGGCCGGATGGCGGCGGTCGCGGCGGTGCACCGGTCGGGTTCACGCTTCCGCCGCTCAACTTCGTCGAGCCGAGCGAAATGCCGGACTATCGTCCGGTATTCAAGCAGGGCGCGTCGCGCGGGGACGCCGAGGGGAACCTCTGGATTCGCACCAGCAAGCTCGTAAATGGTGGGGCCGTCTATGATGTCGTGAACAACAAGGGCGAACTCAGGGACCGCATCGCGGTGCCGGCCGGCCGCTCGATCGCGGGCTTCGGACCCGGCGGTGTGGTGTACATGGGCGTCGTGGATGTCACGGGCATCACGCACATCGAGCGCGCGCGCGTTCCTGTTGCGACGGCGGGGGCGGCGAACAACAAGTAAAACAGCGATGGCTGAATCGCGGATTTGCGCGGATTCGTTTCAAGATCCGTGAGAATCCGCGATTCAGCCGTTGCTGTTATTTTCTCGCCAGTGCCCACGCCAAAAATCGCTCGGTGTAATACATCGCGAGCTGATCGCTCGGCCCGTTGAGGACTTCGTCGAACGCGTGATTGGCCCACGGGATTTCGAGATACGCGACTGTCGATCCTGACGCGGCGAGACTGTCCCGCAGCTGCGCGCCGTACTTCGCTTCGACGAGATTGTCGCGTCCCGAATAGATGAGCAGCGACGGCGGCTGCTTGTGGGCCGCGTAGGTGAAGACCGTTCCTTCGCGATAGAGATCGGGAAACTGCTCCGGCGTTCCGCCGATGAGCTTGAACGTGACGTCGGGAATGTTCAACGGATCGGGGCGCGGCGGATGTTCGTAGCCGTTCTTCAGATCGATTCCGCCATAGAGGCTCACGACAGCCTTCGGGGTGATCGGGCCCGGGGTGTACGCGGCGAGCATCGCGAGATGGCCGCCGGCAGAGCGGCCGAGGAACGCGACGCGCGATGTGTCGCCGTCATATTCGGCGGCATGATCGCGAATCCACGCGAGGTCTTCGCGGATGTCCTCGAGTTGCGCGGGAAAATGAAATGCCGGCGCATGGCGGTAATCGATCGCGATCACGACATAACCGAGTGAGGCGAGCCACTGCGCATAGTCTTCGTTCGATGCCGGCGACCCGCGCTGCCATGCGCCGCCGTAAACCTGAACCACGATCGGGTAGAGGCCGCGGGCAATTGGCCGCGAGATGTCGGCGGTGAGTTGTATGCCTGCGGGCGCCGCGACGCGAATGCCGCGCGTGACCGAAACGGAAGCGTGTTTGATGCCTGTGAACAGTTCGCTGATGATCAACGGATGCGCGCGGAGTTTGGCGCGCGCGCTGTCGGGAACGTCGCGCAGAGGATCTCCGCCCAGTGCGGAATTCATTTCGCGCTCGAACCTCCGCACCGCGAACGGAATGCGTACGTAGGGACTGAGTGCGAGCGCTAGGGCGGCGATTGAACAGTTGAACGCGGCGGCCGCAAGGCGCGGCGCGCCGCGCACCCGCGCGTCGGGCCACACGAGCGCGAGCGACACCAGCGATGCGAGCGCGAGCCACGCGCTGACTTCGACCGCACCGACGCTGTATGTGAGGAAAAAATAGGTCGGCGCGGGGAGTACGATCCACACTGCGAGCAGCAGCGTAACCGCCGCGATCGCGAAGGCGACGAGGTGGCGTAATGTGGTAAGCCGCGGGCTCATTGGACGCGTCGACGAAACATTGGGAAGAGGGCGGGGTGTACAGCGGGAGTTAACCCCCACCAACCCATCGCGCCATGACCAGTCCCGCGAAGTTGCGCGTGCTGACGTTTGTCGCTCTGTGTGCAGTTGTGTGTCTGGCGCCATTGGCGCGCGGGCAAGAGGCGCCGACGCTCGTGACGCTGCCGGCGACGGCGAAATGGGCGCGCGAGTGCGGGCCCGATGCATCGGCTCCGTTGCCGGACACGGCGCTCGTCGGATTGCGCGGGCGCAACGGCGCGGTGATCACGGGCGTCGTGATCGATTCCGCCGGCCAGCCGGTTCGCGATGCGCGGATCAGTTTCTCGGGAGTGAAGGGCGAGTGGCGCGCCGACGTGGCGGGCGGATTCACCGTTGCGGGAATCCCGCCCGGGGCCCGAGCGGTGAATATCTCGGCGATCGGATTCCTGCACGAATGTCGGGTCGTGAATTTCGTCGCGCGCGACACGGCGACCGTTGCAGTGGCGCTCGTGCGGATCGTGACGAAACTGAGTCCGGTGCAGATTCGCGAGCGAGAGCATGCCAACGCGCTGAGGAGCGAACTCGATCAGCGCCGGCGCGCGGGATTCGGATACCGGTCCGACTCGATTGAACTATCCCGCCTGCCGGGCGTGCGGGAGGCCTTTAATTTCCCGGGCGTACGAGTGAAAAGCAGTCAGGGCCGGTGGTCACTCAGCATGCAGCGCGGGGTGTACTCGATGCCCTCGAAGGGAAGCCGGGGGCAATCGCTGGACTGCGCTCCGACGATCTGGGTCGACGGATCGATCACGGACATCGAGTTCCTGAATGAAATCAACAAGGAGGAAATCGCGTTGATCGAGGTTTACAACTCGGCGGCGGGCGCGCCCATGCAGTACGCGGGAACGCGAACGTTGTGCGGCGTTGTACTCGTTTGGCGAAAGCGGTATATAGACCCTTGAGCAATCGGGATTGCAGCGGAGGCGATGATGGCAATGGCAAGTCGTAGTCTGCGCGCAGTCGCAGCTGCAGTCGCAATCAACGTGCCGGTCGTCGCCGGCGCGCAAACTTCGATGCTCAAGGTGATCGGTAACGACAGCATCGCCGTTCCGTTCGCGTGGGTCACCGTGGAAGGCGGCGTGGCGAGCATCACGGATGAAAAAGGCCAGATCGGTCTTGGCGCGATGCGAAAAAAGACGCTGAGCCTGGACGTCCGGCGCATTGGCTATCAGCCATGGTTCGGCAAAATCACGCTTCCCGATACCGCGGTCAATCTCACCGTCGTGCTCCCGCGGGTCGGGCAACAGCTTGCGTCTGTGAACGTCACTGGCGAGCGCGTGAAGACGGCGCTGGAACTGGCCGGATTCTACGATCGAATGCTCATGCGGCAGAAAGGTGTTCTCTCTGCAACGTTCATTGGGCCGGAAGAACTCGACAAGCGCCACCCGTCGCGTACGACGGACATGCTCTACGGGCTGAACGGGATCGTGATCATGCACGCGCCGAATGGCGCGATGTGCGCGCGAGGGAACGGCGGATCGTGCTTCATGACGATAATGCTGGACGGCGCGGTGTTACGACCGACCGGGAACGTGTGTTTGGGGCCGTCCACGTTGCACATCGGGTCGCGTGGAACGGCGAGCAGCGACAGGGGTCCCGATATCAATCAATACATCGACGTCAACGATGTCGCGGCGATCGAGATATACGCGCGCGGCGGAAACATGCCGGTGAGCTTGCAGGCAGCAGACAACGCTTGCGGTGTTCTCGCGATCTGGACCGGCGCGCGGAAATAAATTCGCGCGCCGACTCCTGTCATCTAAATGACATATATCAACATGTGAGTTCTCAGCCGCGTGATTCGGGTGCAAGTTAGGTCGCTCCGCTAACTCCCAGCCCCTCATCAAATCATGCGCACGAACCGGCTGCTTCCGGCCCTTCTCATTAGTCTCGCGACGAGTCTCTCCGCGCAGACACCTGATTCTGCCACACTCGCCTCACTCAAATGGCGTTCGATCGGCCCGGTGAACATGGCCGGACGCAGCACCGACGTCGAAGGCGATCCACGAAATCCAAAAGTGTTCTACGTCTCCGGCGCCGCGGGCGGTATTTGGAAAACCGTCAACGCGGGCACCACGTGGGAGCCGTTGTGGGATCACGCGCCGATCGCGTCGATGGGCGATATCGCGCTCGCTCCGACTGATCCGAAAATTATCTGGGCCGGCACCGGCGAACAGAACTCGCGCAACAGCGTGACGCCCGGCTACGGCGTCTACAAGTCGGTCGACGGCGGCCACGTGTGGCAGTCGATGGGCCTCGAGAAAACGCAGCACATCGGCCGCATCGTCGTGCACCCGACGAACCCGAACATCGTGTACGTCGCCGCGCTCGGCGCGCAGTGGGCGTCGAATCCGGAACGCGGTTTGTACAAGACCGTCGACGGCGGCAAAACGTGGACGATGTCGAAGTTCATCAGCGACAAAGCGGGATTCGTGGACGTGGTGATGGACCCGCGCGATCCGAATACGCTGTACGCAGCGAGCTGGGAACGCGTGCGCAAACCGGCATACCTCAAGAGCGGCGGCCCGGGTTCGGCGCTCTGGAAGACGACCGATGGCGGCGCGAGCTGGCACGAGATCAAGGGCGGCGGATTTCCGGAGACGGAAAAAGGCCGCATGAACATCCAGGTCTCGCACAGCAATCCGAACATCGTCTACGTGATGGTCGAAGCCGATTCGATCCGCGGCAAGAAACCGCAGCGCCTCCTGAGCGGCCTGTACCGCTCGAGCGACGCGGGAAAAACGTGGAAGTGGATGAGCACGATCGACAACCGACCGTTCTACTTCTCGCAGATTCGCGTCGACCCCAAGAATCCGGATCGCATCTATCGCCTCGCCGTCGACATGCAGTTCTCCGACG
>DASYSH010000307.1:0-5517 GCA_036003525.1 Gemmatimonadaceae bacterium
GTCTTCAGCGTGCGCGCCGCCGGGGCGGCCGCGAACGTTCCGGTTCCGATTGCGTTTCCGCTTCCCTTCACCGCGCGCTATCCGGCGCGTGACCGACAGGTCGTGTTCGATTTCGATGGCTACGAGCAATGCGGGTCGCCCTCGTTCGTCGCCGCGCAGACGCTCCGCGATCTCACGTACCGCCCGCCCGATACGGTGCGCGTCGGAACGATCTGGACAGATTCGTCGACTTACCTCGTCTGCCGCGATGGAATTCCGATGAATGCAACGGTTCGCCGAACGTTCCGCGTCACCGGCACGGTTGCCGAAGGGACTCGAACGCTGCTCATCGTTTCACGACAATCGCAAACCACACTCGCCGGAAATGGCTTTCCATTTGGCGAACTCACGGTTGTGAATGGCGCGGGCACGGGAGAGTTGGTGTACCGCATCGATCCGGCGACCGGCGAAATAATCTCCGCAGCAGGGACAGCGACGCTGGATTTGTCGGAACGAAACCAGCTCCGCGGCGCACCGCGGATTCAAACCGCACATCAGGTCGCTGAAATACGGATCGGTCGGAGTTAGTCGACCAGCCGCAGCGGCATCAGCAGGCACAGATACTTTGCCGGATCGGACCAGCCTTCCGGTTCGATCGTCGCGGCGCGCTCCGGCGCCTTGAACGTCAGCCGAATCTCTTCCGTCGGCAGATAGCGGAGAATTTCGAGCAGGTACGCGGCGTTGAATCCGATATCGAGCGGGTCCCCGTCGTAGCGCACCGGGAGCTCGTCCTGCGCTTCGCCAAGGTCCGGAGTGCTCACGCTGAACTTGAGCATCCCTGAGTTGAACGAGAGACGAATGCGGTGCGTTTGGTCGGACGCGACGACGGACATGCGCTTGAGCGCGCCGGTGAGCGCGATTTTGTCGATGATCGCGTACTTGTCGTTGTCGCGCGGAATGACCTGGTCGTAACTCGGATACGGCCCCTCGATCAACCGCGTGTACACCGCGGTGAACGGCGAGCGGAAGCCAACATGGTTTTCGCCCTGCGCGACTTCGAGTTCTTCTTCGGCCGGGAACAGGCGGCGGATCTGCTCGAGCGCTTTCGGCGGAATGATGAGATCGCTCGTCGGCGCAGACGCTGTCTTCACTGGAACATCCATCTTCGCCAGGCGATGGCCGTTCGTCGCGACCATGCGCATGTGCTCGGGCCGCAGTTCCCACAGCACGCCGTTGAGAATCGGCCGGCTTTCTTCGGTGGAAGCCGCGAACGCCGTGTGCGAAATCAGTTTCTGCAAATCGCCGGACGGAATGCGCAGCGCCTTTTCGAACTTCACCGCCGGAAAGCTCGGGAACTCGCTCTTCGGCAAGCCGAGAAGTTTGAACTTGGAGCGTCCACACTCGAGCGTGATGCGCTGATCGCCGGCTGCGGAAATTTTTACGGGTGCCGGCGGGAGCTCGCGCGCAATCTCGGAAAGCTTGCGTGCCGGAATCGTGATCGCGCCGGCAGCTTCGACATCCGCGGTGACCTCGGTGCTGACCGCGATGTCGAGATCCGTTCCTGATATGCGGATTCCCTTCTCTGTCGTCTGAACGAGAAGGTTCGCCAACACCGGAAGCGTTGTCTTGGATGGAACGGCCGAAGCGACTGCGGCCAAACCTTCCTGGAGTTTTTCACGCGAGATGGTGAAACGCATTCCCTACCTGGGCCCAGGATGAGGAGGATGTGGATCCCGCGCCTTCACTAGCACTTACTGGAATTGAATATTAAATCCGCAGTAGAAGTAGTAAGGCGTGGAAAGGGGAAAAGCAATACAAGTGGTTCTACTGCATGGACTTCTCGGTCGTCACTTGATGTGGAGACGCTGTGGGAACCGGGGGACTGGCCGTGCATAGATCCACCCTCGGATCCACTCAACCGGACGACTGTGGACTCACGGCTCATGTCGGAGACTTTCCCTCACCTTCTCCACACGTGCCCGGAACACAGAATCTTCCTTCATCATTTCAGACACGCGCTCCAGGCTGTGAATCACCGTCGAGTGATCACGCCCGCCGAACCCCTGCCCGATCTCCACGAGCTGCAGCCCGAGCAGCTCGCGCGACAAAAACATCGCAACTTGTCGCGGAACGGTGAGCATCTTGGTCCGCGTCTTCGACTGAAGTCCTTCGATCGACACGGCCCACTCGTGCGCGACGCGCTGCTGAATAAAGCGCATACGATCCTGTCGCGAGGACCTCGGCGGCGCAACATCGTTTGCTTTCAGCTTGTCTCGAAGCGCCTCGCGGGCGAGGTCGACGGTGATCACGCGGTGCTTCAACGAAGCAAACGCGAGCAGTTTGATGATGGAGCCTTCGAGCTCGCGCACGTTCGCCTGCACGTGATCCGCGATGAAATGCAAAACGTCGTCGGGGATGGTGTGCTCGAGGTGGTCGACCTGCGCTTTCTGCCGCAGAATCGCGATGCGATGCTCGAGATCCGGCTGGGTGACGTCCGCGACCATTCCCCATTCAAAGCGGCTGACGAGCCGCGCTTCGAGCCGCGGAATTTCCGACGGCGGGCGGTCGCTCGTGAGGACGATTTGGCGGCCGGCTTCGTAGACGGCGTTGAATGTGTGAAAAAATTCTTCCTGCGTGGTCTCTTTCCCGCCGAGAAAATGCACGTCGTCGACGAGCAGCAAATCCGTTTCGCGATAGCGGCGGCGAAAATCGTGCATCGCGCGGCGCGCAATCGACGTGATCACATCATTCGTGAATTGCTCGGTGCTGATGTACATCACGCGGCACGACGGATTCTTGCGAAGAATTTCGTGCGCGATGGCCTGCATAAGGTGTGTCTTGCCAAGCCCCGTCGCGCCGTAAATGAAGAGCGGGTTGTAGGTTTTGCCCGGGGCTTGGGAAACGGCGGTCGCCGCCGCAGTCGCGAGTTCGTTCGATCGTCCGACGACGAACTGGTCGAAAACATACCGGTCGTTCAGAATACTCAAAATGACGCTATTATCACGCTTTGCTGGCGTAATACTGGCTCCATTTTGAGGCACAAAAAGATCCATTTGTGATCTCGAAAGCCGTTCTAGCTGGACTTTAATCGCGACTTTGAGGGGGTGGCCGAGGCAGGTGGGGCCGTAGCTTTCGAGCAACGCGCTGTGTTTGTTCTCGTTCCACTCGACCGACCATTGGTCGGGAGCGGTGAGTGTCAGCTCGTTTGCCGTGAATTCCGCCGGCGTCAGTGGAAGCAGCCAGGTGTTGACAACGTGTTCGGGAAGTTCGGTTCTCGCGCGATCGAGCAGGCGAGACCAAACTTCAGCTGCGGTCAGGGTCATTTCACGCCGAACATGTGTGGATAAGAGTGGGGGGCCGATACTACCTGTCGGATGTGGACAAGTCAACACTCGCGAGAGCAAACCAGTAGGGCGGGGACTTGTTGTATCTCCAACCCTCGTTTACGTTTAGCGTTCTGTCGTACCACGCGCTGACAAGCAATTTTTGGAGCTGATATGGGCAAGCCAACTTACCGTCCGCGGAACAAGCGTCGCATTGCAACGCATGGGTTCCGCGCCCGGATGGAGACGAAGTGGGGAAGAGAGACGCTGAGCCGCCGCCGGAAAAAGGGTCGCAAGCGTTTGACCGTCAAACTGCCGTCGAAGTACGCGGGCATCTGACCATCGCCGCTTTCCGCGCAGCCTTAGGCTGACGCGGGAAGGCGCGCTCGAGGCGGTCCGCCTGCAAGGGAAGCGAGTCCGAACCGCGCATCTCGAGGTTCGGTACATCGCTTCCCTTCTGCGTCATGCGAGGGCCGGCATCATTGTGCCCAAGTATTCGCACAACTCCGTCGATCGGAATCGCGTGAAACGCAGGCTGCGCGAAATCGTACGGCTTGAAGTGCTTCCTGCGTTACCGAACGTCGACGTCGTCGTGCGGGCGTTGCCTTCCGCATACGGCGCTGATGTCGCGGAACTGCGCGAGCAGTGCGTGCGCGCGTGCGGCCGCATCAGCGGTCCGGCGTGATGCGCGGAATTCTGATCCTGTTCGTTCGCGCGTATCAGACGGTTCTCTCGCCACTGCTTCCATCTTCGTGCCGCTATTATCCATCGTGTTCGGCGTATGCGATCGAAGCACTCGAAAAGCACGGCGCGATGCGCGGAAGCTGGCTTGCGGTTCGCCGGATTTTACGGTGTCATCCTTTTCGGCCCGGCGGATTTGATCCTGTTCCCTAACTCTCGCGCACCTCGCTGATGGATAAGCGCCTTCCGCTCGCGGCAGCCCTGATCGTTCTCGTTCTGTTCGGCGTGCCGCTGCTCTTTCCGCATCCGCCGGCTCCGCCCGCGCCCGTCGCGATGGATTCGCTCGCGAAGCAGCCGGTACCGGATGCCGCGGTCAGTCATCCCGTGCCTCTGGCGCAGGCCACCACGCCGCCGCGCGGCGATATTCCACCCGCCGCGAAACCCGATACTGTCGTTTCGCAGACGGCGGTGAGCACGATCTCATTTTCGACAGCCGGTGCGGCGCCGCTCGCGGTGCAGGCCGACAGCTACCCCGCGCTCAACGGCAAGGGCGGCCGCGTCGTGCTCAAGCACGGGCAGGAGCCGCTGCTGCGTTTCCGCGTCATCACGCCGACCGATACGATCGCATTCGATAAGATGTCGTTCACGTCGGCGAAATCGACGGCTGCGAACGGCCGCAGTGTCGTCACGTTCACGGGATCGAACGGAAAAGTGCAGGCGAGTGTTCACTACGAACTCGTCAATGACAACTATCTCTCGCTCGTGACGGTCAGTGTGACTGGCGCCGCGAGCCCGGCATTTCTGCTCGTGGATCTTCCCGGCGGGTTCGACACACAGGAAGCGGACACACTCGGCGATATGCGGGCGCTCGCGTATTCCGTGAAGCCCGTTACGCAAAGCGCTCGCGGCACCGCGTTTACGAAACTCGACTCGGGAGAAAAGAAACTCGAGACCGGACCGCTCACGTGGGTCGTGGCGAAGAGCAAGTATTTTCTCGTCGGACTCATCCAGCCGGTGGGCGGCAAGCCGTTTGCCGAAGCGCGCATCGAGGGCGGCGCGCGCACGCGGAAGCAGGCGACGAACGGCGCCGCGACCGCGGTAATGCCGCTCGATAACGGGCAGGCGGCGTTCGAACTCTATGCAGGGCCGCAGTCGTGGAAGCGGCTGCACGATCTTGGCCGGGAATTCGAAACGGCGAATCCGTATGGCGGCTGGCTCCAGGGAATCGTCCAGCCGTTCTCGACGATCGTGATGCGCACGCTGCTCTGGATGAAAAAAACGACGGGCCTGAGCTATGGCTGGGTGCTCGTGATTTTCGGCGTGAGCGTGCGCCTGCTGATGTGGCCGCTCAACCAGGGCGCGATGCGCACGAGCATCAAGATGCAGCGCATCCAGCCCGAGCTGACGGAAGTCCAAAAGAAATACAAGAGTGATCCGCAGAAGCAGCAGGCGGAAATCATGCGGGTGTACAAAGAACACGGCATGAGTCCATTTAGTTCGCTGTCGGGATGTTTGCCGATGCTGATTCCGATGC
>DASYSH010000308.1:0-2001 GCA_036003525.1 Gemmatimonadaceae bacterium
CTTCCTGTATTCTGTCTTCCTGACGTCGGTAGGAGCTAACAGCTCCCGGTTTTCTGCGAACAACTTTCCCGTGAAGAAACCTTTTGCCCATTCAAAGGTGTCATCATATAATCGATGCCACCCGTTTTTCATTTAACTTAAATGTGAGCGAATGACCGATCGCAGAGAATTTCTCAAGCAGGCCGGCGCGACCGGCGCCGCGATTGCGCTGGTTTCCGCGATGCCGCGGGAAGGACAGGCCGCGACGCTCGCCGCATCGCCGCGCGACGTCGAGCGATTCGAATCCGGCGCACCGAAAGAACTGATGATGGAAGCGCTGAACGCGGCAAAGGCCGCCGGCGCATCGTGGGCCGACGCGCGCATCGCGCGCTTCCGCCAGAACTTCGTCGTCACGCGCGAACACCAGATCGTCCAGGTCGTCGACACGGACACGCTCGGCTGCGGCGTGCGCGCCCTCGTCGACGGCTGTTGGGGCTTTGCCGCGACGCGCTATCTCACGACTGAAAACGTTACCGCGGTCGCGCGCGAAGCCGTGGCCATCGCAAAGGCGAATCGCATCGCGCGCGACCGGCCGGTCGAGCTCGCGCCTGCTCCCGCGCATCCAAACGCGACATGGAAGAGCGCATACACGACCGATCCGTGGGACGTGCCGCTCGAAGCGAAGGTCGATCTGCTGCTCAAGGCGAACGCCGAAGCGCTGAAAACGCCGAAAGTAAAGTATGTGAACTCCATCCTGTTCTTCGTGAAGCAGGACAGGAACTACGCGAACACCGACGGTTCGGTGATCACGCAGACGCTCATTCGCAGCTGGCCGCTGTTCACCGCGACGGCCGTGGCCGACGACTTCAGCGACTTCCAGAATCGACAGGCAACAGAGGTCGCGCCGATGGGCCGCGGCTGGGAATACGTGCTGAAGTCGGATCTCGCCGGCAACGCGCAGCGCTGGGGCGAGGAAGCGGTGCAGAAGCTCACCGCGAAGCCGGTGGAAGTCGGCCGCTACGATCTCGTGCTCGATCCGTCGAACATCTGGCTGACCATCCACGAGTCCATCGGACACCCGACTGAGTTGGATCGCGCACTCGGCTACGAGGCGAATTACGCGGGCACGAGTTTCGTCGCGCCGCCGGAAGACAAGCTCGGAAAATTCCGCTACGGTCCGGACTTCATGAATATCCAGGGCGATCGCAGCCAGGAGGGCGCGATCTCCACCATCGGATACGACGACGACGGCGTGCAGCCCGACGACTTCCTCATTATCAAGGATGGCATCGTCAACGACTACCAAACGACCCGCGAGCAGGCGTCGTGGCTCAAATGGTGGTACGACAAGCAGGGGAAGCCCACGCGGTCGCACGGCTGCGCGTACGCCGACAACTGGTCGAGCGTCTCGTTCCAGCGCATGCCGAACGTCTCGCTGCTGCCGGGCAAGGAAGACAAATCACGCGAGGATCTCATCGCCGCGACCGACAAAGGCATTCTCATTATCGGCGACGGCTCGTTCTCGATCGACCAGCAGCGCTACAACGGTCAGTTCGGCGGCCAGGTCGCGTATGAAATCAAAGGAGGCAAGCTCAACGGCATGCTCAAGGACGTTGCCTACCAGATCCGCGTGCCGGATTTCTGGAACTCGATGGACATGATCGGAGGCAAGTCGAGCTACATGATGGGCGCGAGCTTCTTCGACGGAAAGGGCCAGCCCGGCCAGGTCGGCTCGGTGAGCCACGGCTGCGTACCGGCGCGCTTCCGCAACATCAACGTCATCAACACCGGGAGAAAGGCATGACGCGCGCTGCCGATTCTCGCGTGATGACCCGCGACCAAGCCCAGGCGCTCGTCGAGCGTGCCGTGAAGATGTCCAAGGCCGACGAGATTCAGGTGAACGTCGGCGGCGGCTACGCCGCCAACATTCGCTTCGCCGACAACCGCATTTCGACGGCGGGAGGTGTTTCGACGGCGAACGTCGCGATTCAAAGCTCATTCGGTCCGAAGCACGCGGTGACG
>DASYSH010000309.1:0-8879 GCA_036003525.1 Gemmatimonadaceae bacterium
CGCGTGAAGAAAAAGAAACACAGTCGCGAAAACAGCGGGGGACGAAGCAGGAACGTCCGCCGGGCGGAAAAGACTGGTGATCAAGAGGACGCTCGCATTCGTCATTCTGTTTTCGGCGGCCGCGCATGCGCAGCTGCCGGAAGTCGTGACGCGGCCGCGCCTCGAACGAAATGGCGGCGTGGATTTTCACGCGCTCGTCTCACCCGAAACCGTGTATGTCGGCCAGCAGGCGACCTATCAGCTCGGCGTGTTCATCGATCAGGAGACGCGCGGACGGCTGCGCAGAAATCCGGAATTCATTCCGCCGGAGTCACGCGCGATGCTCTCGTACGATCTTCCCGATCCCGGCGGCTCGCTCTCGGTGAATCGCGATGGCCGTTCATATGAAGTGCACGTTTTTCGCCGCGCGCTTTTTCCGCTCACTCCCGGGCATTACACGATCAACCCCGCGCGGCTCGCCTACACGCTGCCGCAGGGCCAGAGTTTTTTCAGCCGTGAGGAATCGTTCTCACTCCGGTCGGAGCAGGTCAGCCTGGTGGCGATCGACCCGCCGCTCGCAGGCCGGCCCGCATCGTGGGCCGGAGCAGTCGGTTCGTGGAGGGCGTCGGCGCGGGTGGACACATCGCGCGACCGCGCCGGAGATCCGCTCGTGCTCACGCTGCGGATCGAAGGCACCGGAAATGTCGCGCTGCTGCCGAGGCCCGTGCTCACGATTCCTTGGGCGACGGTCGTGGCCGCAAACGAGCGCGTCAAGATCGATTCGACGCCGTCCGCGCTGCGCGGCAGCAAGGAATTCGACTGGCTCGTGACGCCGCGCGTGAGCGGAGCGCAGCGCGTTCCGGCCATTCGTTTTTCGTATTTCAACCCGTTCGCGCGCCGCTATGAAGATGCGACGAGCGAAGCGTTCGCCGTTCAGGTGGCGCCGGGAACGATCGTCGTCGCGGACTCGGCCACCGCGCCGCCGCCGCCGGAGAAACCGTTCACCTTGCGTCAGCAGATGGGCGACGAAGCGCCGCTGCCGCTGGGTGATCTCGCCGTGATTCGCTGGTTTCTCCTGCTCGCGCCGTTGCCGGCGCTGTTCGCCTGGATCGCGAAGAGGCCACGCCGCGTGCGCGCGCCGCGCACCGCAGCCGAGCGCCTGCGCGCGATGGCGACGCCGGCGGGTGCCGCGGCCGCGCCTGCGGAAGTCCGCAGCGCGCTGCTCGACGCCGTGCGGCGGCGCACCGGACTCGACGCCGCGTCGCTCACGGATCCCGGCGCGTGGGCGCGCGCCTTGCGTTTCGAAGGCGTGACGGACGCGACGGCCGCCGAGGCCGAGCGATTTCTGGATGCGCTCGACGCGGCGGCATTTGGCGGCGCGGCGGCCGGCACCGCGGAACTCGCCAAGCGGGCGACGGCCCTGCTGGCGAAAATCGACACCGAGGCGCGCAAAGTGCGCACGGCACGGCGCGCACCGCAGATGGCGGCGACGGCGGGGGCGATTGCGCTCGTGTTCACGCTCGCGACGGCGGCCGCGCTGCTGGCGCGCGATATCGAACGCGCCCGCGAGCCGTTTGCCCGGGGACTCGTTGCGTACGCCGGAGCGGATTACATGCGAGCGGCGCGCCTGTTCGAAGACGCCGCGCGTGCCGCGCCGCGCACGCCGGCGATCTGGGCGAACGCGGGCACCGCGGCGTGGGCCGCGAACGATACCGCGGGCGCGGTCGTCGGATGGCAGCATGCACTGCGCCTCGACCCGCTCGCGGACGACTTGCGCGACCGCCTCGCGCGCGTCCGCGCGCCACAGGACATTGGCGTCGCGCGCGTGCCGCTGATTCCACCGCGCGCGCCGTCCGCGGTCGCCGTGCTGCTCTGGATCGTGGGCTGGGTCGTGGTGACGCGGCTGCTGTGGCGGCGCCGGCACAGCGCGGCGATGCGCTTCGCGCTCGCGACACTGATCATCGCCGGCGGGGCAGCGACCGCCGCGCGCCTGTTCGAGGATCGCATCGAGGGACGCGACCTCGCGGTCGTCACCGATCCCGGCCCGTTGCGCGCGCTTCCCGCGCTCGGCGCCGACGCGGGCGCGGTTCCGCTGGTCGGAGAAGTCGCGCACATCGTGCAGCGGCAGGGCGTGTGGACGCACATCGAACTCGACGGCGAACGTGACGGCTGGATCGCGTCGGAGCGCCTGATGCCGCTTCGCCTCGGAAACAATTGACCGGCCGCGTTCCCACGCGGACATTTCCGTGGTGACGTCCAAAAAACTTCAACAGCGACACAACGGCGAACGCACGGTCGCGGTCCTGCCTCCGGCCGTCGCCGACCAGATCGCCGCGGGCGAAGTGGTCGAGCGGCCGGCCTCGGTGGTGAAGGAACTCGTTGAGAATGCGTTCGACGCGGGCGCGACGAGCGTGGACGTCACGGTCACCGAAGGCGGCCGCGCGATGATTCGCGTGAGCGACGACGGCATCGGGATGGCGCGCGACGACGCCACGCTCGCCGTGGAACGTCACGCGACGTCAAAGATTCGTTTCGCCAGCGATCTCGTGGGCGTCGCGAGTTTTGGATTTCGCGGCGAGGCGCTGCCGGCAATCGGCTCCGTTTCACACCTGGAAATCGAAACCGCAACCGGCGACGGAGCGGGGACGCGCGTGCGCGTGTCGGGTGGCACGCTCGAGAGCGTCGGCGACGCGGCGCGGCGGCGTGGAACATCGGTCACCGTCAGCACGCTGTTCTACAATACGCCCGCGCGTCAGAAATTTCTGCGCGGGTCGCGCAGTGAGTGGCGCGCAATCACGGACGTGCTCACGTCGATGGCGCTCGCGCGTCCGGACGTTCGCATCACCGTCACGCATGACGGCCGCGAGTCCCTCGCGCTGCCGCCGGCCGCGTCGCTCCGTGAACGCATCGCCGCGCTGTGGGGCGTCGACGCCGCCGACGCGCTGGTCGCGGTGGACGACGTGAGCGGGCCGGTGCGTGTGAGCGGACTCGTGCAGCGCCCCGCGGACGTCGGCTTGTCGAGCCGCCGGCTGCTGCTCACCGTAAACGGCCGTGCCGTGCGCGACAACGGAATCGTTCGTGCGGCCGAAGCCGCGTATCGCTCGACGATTCCCGCGGGCATCCGTCCGACGCTTTTTCTTTCCGTCACGCTGCCCGCCGGCGATGTCGACGTCAACGTGCATCCCGCGAAAGCCGAAGTGCGTTTTCGAGATCGCTGGAACACGGAGCGCGCCGTCGAGCGCGCCGTGCGCCGCGCGCTCGGTACCGAGGAGAGCGCCGCCGCGTTTGGATTCGCGCACCGTTCGTTCGCGGCGCCGGTGTTCGAATCAGGCGCGACGATGGACGTCGGCGCGCTGAGTTCGGCGCCCCTGCCGGAAACGCCGCTGTTCGAGAGGCGGGAAGTTCAGGGCGGGGACGCCGGACCTTCGGACGCCCTCGCTTTTGCATCCGCGCTTCCGGCCGAGGTGGCCGTGCCGCCGTTGATGCAGCTGCGGGACACCTGGATGCTGTTCGAGCGCGACGACGCGCTGGTTCTCATCGATCAGCACTCCGCGCACGAGCGCGTGCTGTACGAGCAGTTCATGCGCGTGCTGGATGGCGGCGAGGCGCCGTCGCAGCGCCTGCTGTTTCCGATGACGCTGCATCTCGCGCCCGCGGAAGCCGACGCGTTCGAGGAGAATCGCGATCTGTTTGCGCGCCTCGGATTTGAAGTCGAGGGATTCGGCGGGCACACGCTGCTCGTGAACAGCGTGCCGATGCCGCATCCGCGCTTCGACGCGGAGCGCTGCCTCCGCGATACGCTGTCGACGCTCACCGGAGATCGCTTTGGCAGCGGGCTCGCGAAACACGAGCGTCTCGCCGCGACGGTCGCGTGCAAGGCGGCCGTGAAAGCCGGGGATTCGCTCGCGCCCGCCGAGATGCGCGCGCTGTATATCGCGCTCGCCCGAACGACGCTTCCCGCGCACGACGTGCATGGGCGCAGTACGATCGTCCAGGTCAGCTGGGACGAACTCGAGCGCCGCTTTGGACGACGCTGAGCTTCGGATCGTCTGCGGGCCCACGGGCGCGGGAAAGTCTGCCATCGCGATGCGTCTTGCGCAGCGCCATGCGCTCACGATTCTCAGCGCGGACTCGCGGCAGATCTATCGCGGCTTCGACATCGGCACGGCGAAACCTCCCCGCGAAGATCGCGCGCTCGTGCCGCACGTCGGCATCGACGTCGCCGATCCGTCCGAACGGTGGTCGGCCGCGCGCTTCGCGAGCGACGCGTCGGCGTGGCTCGGCAGCGAAGGTGCGCGCGACAAGACTCTGGTCGTTGGTGGCACCGGTTTTTATTTGCGCGCGCTCACGACGCCGCTCGACGCATCACCCGACCTCGATCCCGCGCGCCGCGCGAAACTGGCCGGCGAGCTCTCGCATGCGACAACGGAAGAACTTCGCCGATGGGTCCGCGCGCTCGATCCGCCACGCGCCGGACTCGGCCGCACGCAGCTGCTGCGCGCCGTCGAAGTCGCGCTGCTCAGCGGTCGCAGACTGAGCGATTTCCACCGCGATTCGTCCACCGGCGCGGGAATGCAAGCGCGCTGGCTGGTGGTCGACCCCGGGCCGCTTCTCCACGAGCAGATCGGCCATCGCCTCGATCAAATGCTCGCGGGCGGCTGGGCCGACGAAGTGCGCGCGCTCGAGCGCTGGGTTGCCCCGGACGCGCCCGCGTGGCAGTCGTGCGGCTACGACAGCATACGGGAATTGGTACATGACCGAATCGGCGTGGATGCCGCCCGTGACGCTATACTTATCGCGACCCGGCAGTACGCCAAACGACAGCGCACCTGGTTCCGTCACCAGCTCGACGATGCACGCGTAACGCGCGTCAATCCGCACGACCCACAGTGCGATGAGATCGTCGAACGATGGTGGCGTGGAGGACGCACCGAGTGAAGATCGGCATCACCTGTTATCCGACATACGGCGGTTCGGGCGCGGTCGCAACCGAGCTCGGCATAGCGCTCGCCGAGCGCGGACACGAAGTGCATTTCATCACCTACCAGCTGCCGTTCCGGCTGCCGGTGTTTTTGCCGCGTGTCTATTTCCATGAAGTGGACGTCGGTCGCTATCCGCTGTTCCAGTACCCTCCGTACGATCTCGCGCTCGCCGTTCGCATGCACGAGGTGGTGATCAACGAAGGGCTCGACCTGCTGCACGTGCACTATGCGATACCGCACGCCACCAGCGCGTGGATTGCGAAAGAGATGCTGCGCAAGGAAGGGCGCGGCATCACCGTGATCACGACGCTGCACGGCACCGACATCACGATCGTCGGGCAGGATCATTCGTTCCACGCGATCACGAAATTCTCCATCGAGAAATCCGACCGGATCACCGCGGTCTCGCAATTCCTGAAGGAGGAGACCGTGCGCGCGTTCGGCTGCACCGCGTGCGACGTCGAGGTGATTCCGAACTTCATCGATCCGGCGGTCTACGATCGCACCGCCCACGAGCCCGTGCTGCGCGCGCAGATCGGTGTCGACAAAAAGATCCTGATGCACATCTCGAACTTCCGTCCCGTGAAGCGCGTCGTGGACGTGGTGCGCGTATTCGCGCGGGTCCGGGAACAGATACCGAGCGTGCTCGTCATGGTCGGCGACGGTCCGGACCGCAACGCCGCCGAAGAGGAAGCGCGCGCGCTCGGCGTGGAAAAGGACGTGCACTTTCTCGGCCGCATCGACGCCGTTGCGCCGCTGCTCGCGTCGGCGGACCTGTTCCTGCTGACCTCGGATGCGGAGTCATTCGGGTTGAGCGCGCTCGAAGCGCTCGCGTGCGGCGTTCCCGCGCTCGGTTACGACGTCGGCGGCTTGCGCGAAGTCGTGAAGAACGGTGTGACCGGCGCGCTCTGCCCGGTCGGCGACACGGACGGACTCGCGGACTTCGGCATCGCGCTGCTTCGCGATCAGGCGCGCTGGAATGCGGTGAGTGCCGCCGCGGCCGCGGATGCGCGCGCCCGTTTCTCTAGCGATCAGATCGTGGCGCGCTACGAACAGCTCTATCTCAAATCACAGACGAAGGCTTAGCGCGCCATGGGCGATCTCTCCGTTTTTCAGGCGTTCGTTCTCGGCGCGCTGCAGGGACTCGCCGAGTTCCTGCCGATATCGAGCTCCGCGCATCTCGCGCTCGCGCCGTGGGCGTTCGGCTGGCCGGAGCCCGGGCTCGCATTCGATGTCGCGCTGCACGTCGGCTCGCTCGTCGCGCTGCTCTGGTATTTTCGCGCGGAATGGATCGCGCTGGCGCGCGCCGCGCTTGCGATCGCCGCAAAGCGCCGCGTCGAAACGATCGAAGAGCGCCGGGTGATCCTGCTGATCATCGCGACGATCCCGGGCGGAATCGCGGGTTTGCTGCTCGAGAAGAAAGCGGAGACGGTGTTTCGCGCGCCGGCGCTCACGGCAGCCGCTCTCATCGTGATGGGCGCGGTCCTGTGGATCGTCGACGCGCGCGCGGCGCGCAACCGCGACTTGAACGCATTCACCAACCGCGATGCGCTGCTCGTCGGCATCGCGCAGGCGTTCGCGCTGATCCCCGGCGTCTCGCGTTCGGGCGCCACGATCACCGCCGGCCGCGCGCTCGGATTCGATCGCGCGAGCGCGGCGACGTTCAGCTTCATGATGTGCATGCCGATCATCGCCGCCGCGGCGATACTCAAAGTCCCGAAAGCGCTGCACGAGGGCGGCGTCACGCTGCCGCTGGCGGTCGCGGTCATTACGGCCGCGCTGAGCAGCGCGCTCGCAATCAACGGGCTGCTGCGTTTCGTGAGGAACCGCGGGCTCGGGATCTTCGCGATGTACCGGTTCGTGCTCGGCGCGGCGGTGCTCGCGCTCGTCGCGTATCGCGCGAAATCGTGAACAATCACACGATCGACGGCATGGATGCGGACGCGATGGCGTCCGCGCTTTCCGTGCCGAGGGTGGTGCTCCTCGCGAGCGTCACGTCGACCATGGACGAGGCGCATCGCCTCGGCGCAGAGGGGGCGCCCGCGGGCACACTCGTGATCGCCGACGAACAAACCGCCGGCCGCGGACGCGGGGGCAAGCAGTGGACGTCGGGCCAGCAACACGGACTGTGGATGACATTGCTCGAGCGTCCGGCCACGCCCTCCGGACTCGATGTGCTCTCGCTGCGCCTCGGACTCCACGCCGCCCCGGTGCTCGAACTGTTCAGCGCGGCGCCATTGCAGATCAAATGGCCGAATGATTTGTACAGCGAATCACGCAAGCTCGCCGGCGTTCTCGTCGAGGCGCGCTGGCGGGAGCAGCGGGCGGACTGGGTCGCGATCGGCATCGGCGTGAACATCGTTTCACCGCCCGAAATCTCGACCGCGATCGGATTGCTGCCGGGCACGCGCCGCTCGGTGCTCGCGCTGGCGCTCGCTCCCGCCTTGCGCGCGGCGGCCGCCGCGCGCGGTCCGCTCACGGCGTCCGAACTCGCCGAGTTCGACCGCCGCGATTTCGCGCGCGACCGTGAGACGCTGAGTCCCGCGGTCGGCGTCGCGAGCGGAATCACGAGCGACGGCGCGCTGATCATCACGGGCGAGCACGGAGTTTCGCATTTCCGCGCCGGCTCGCTCGAGTTTGCCACATGAATGTTTCCCGGGGAGCTTTTCCATGATTCTCGCGTTCGACGTCGGCAACTCCGAGACCACGATCGGCCTCTGCAGCGGCCTCAAGGTGAAAGAGCGCTGGCGCGTGACGACTGACGCCAGCCGCACCCCGGACGAAGTGTTTCTGCTGCTGCTCGCGCTGCTCGACTCCGCCGGCATCAAACGGTCGGCGGTGAAGGGAAGCGCGATCGGTTCGGTCGTGCCCGCTGTGACGGCTCCGCTCGCAAATGCATGCGAGCGGCTGACGGGGAAAAGGGCCGTGATCATCGACGGACGTTCGAAGCTGCCGATCACGCTCGACGTCGACGAGCCGCTCACGGTGGGCGCGGACCGCATCATCAACACGCTCGCCGCGAGCCGGATCTACAAGCGCGACTGCATCGTCGTCGACCTCGGCACGGCGACGACATTCGATTGCATCAGCGCGGAAGGCGTGTTTTTCGGCGGGGTCATCGCGCCCGGTGTCCTGATGTCCGCCGAGTCGCTGTTCCGGAAAACGTCGAAGCTTCCGGCGACCGAAATCATCGCGCCGAAACATGTGATCGGACGGCGCACGGAGGAGTGCATCCGCTCGGGGGTCGTGCTGGGCGCCGCGGAATCGATCGACGGACTGGTCCGGCGAATCAAGGCCGACTGGCCAAAGGCCCGCCGAGGACAGCCGATGGTGATCGCAACCGGCGGTCTGGCAAGGACTTTCGAGTCCATTTGCAAGGAATTCGACAAAATCGAACCGGATTTGACCCTCGTCGGGACGGCAATCGCGTACGACCTGCTGAGTTGATCGCAGCCCTCGCACCGCTTATCCTTAGGTTCTGTTAGCACTCACACCCGACGAGTGCTAATAAAGTTCAAAGCCGTTTTTTTCGAACCTAGAAAGGAGACAGTTCATCATGGCAGCAAAGAGCGCTAACGCGTCGAAGGTCGCGCCATTGGCCGACCGCGTCGTCGTCAGGCCGTTGGAGGAAACCGAGCAGATGCGCGGCGGCCTGTACATCCCGGATACCGCCAAGGAAAAGCCGCAGCAGGGTGAAGTCGTCGCCGTCGGCCCCGGCCGCTTCGACGAAGGCAAGCGCGTTCCGATGGAAGTCAAAGTCGGCGACAAGATTCTCTACGGCAAATACAGCGGAACCGAAGTCACGATCGACAACGAGCCGGTGCTGATTCTGCGTGAATCGGACATCCTCGCCGTCATCAGCTAACCACAACTCTTCTCGAAGGAATACCAAGCAATGGCAGCCAAGGAACTCCATTT
>DASYSH010000310.1:0-11116 GCA_036003525.1 Gemmatimonadaceae bacterium
GAACATTTTCGGATCAACTTCGCGCCCGGACTCGAGCGCGTCGCGCGCCGCGCCGGCGGCAGCGCCGAGCGCGCGTATGGCCGTCTCGCAAGAGAACTGCATGAACCGCGCGGGCCGATCGAACTCACGGTCGCGGACAACCTCGATGTCTCGAACGGCTACACGACCGTTTTTCCGACCAACCGCATCGTCATCTATGCGCGCCCGACGGTCGACGCGACGTCGCTGAGTTTTCTCGACGACTGGATCGATCTGGTCGTGACGCACGAGCTCACGCACACCTTCCATCTCGATCGCACTGCGGGATGGTGGCGTGTCGGGCAATACATTTTCGGGCGCAATCCGTTTCTCTTTCCGAATCTGTACACGCCGAGCTGGCTCGACGAGGGGATCGCGGTCTACTACGAGTCGCGGCTCACGGGATCGGGGCGCATCGCCGGAACCGATCATGCGATGATCGTGCGCGCCGAGGCGCTCGACAGCCTCACGCCGTCGCTCAATGCCCTGTCGTCATCGACGCTGCATTATCCGCTCGGCCAGATCCCGTACGCGTATGGATCGCTGCTGATGGATTTCATGGCGCGCACGCAGGGGCCCGCGAAGATGCGCGAGTTCGTCGACGCGACCGCGGGCCACACGATTCCGTTCATGCTGAACGCGAGTGCGAAGCGCGCGTTCGGCATTTCGTTCGAGAACGCGTGGCGCACCTGGACCGACTCGATCCGGCGCAACGCGTTCTCGCTTGCGTCGAGAAACACGCCGGTGCGTGATCTGACGTCGCGCGG
Source organism: Gemmatimonadaceae bacterium (assembly GCA_036003525.1). Classification (GTDB taxonomy): domain Bacteria; phylum Gemmatimonadota; class Gemmatimonadetes; order Gemmatimonadales; family Gemmatimonadaceae; genus Fen-1231. Next base: position 786 of record DASYSH010000310.1, read on the forward strand.
CTGGAGCGTCGAACGCATTCGGTGGCTCGATCCAGCTCATATCGGCTACGCGAACGACGACGGCAGATCATTGCCGGCGTTCCGGGAAGTCTCAACGAGTGGCGGACCTCCGGAATTGCTTGCGGTGCGCAAAACACTCGACGTCACGTCGGTGCTTCCGAACGGTGCGCGCATTTTTTCGCAGGCGGATTACGTCGATCCGTACACGCTGCGCGATGATCTGTATTTGGAAGATCACGGCACGACGCGCCGCCTCACGCACGGTGCGCGGCTCATGCAGCCCGACGCGCGCCTCGAAAGCGGCAACGGCCCGGGACTTGATATCGTCGTCGCGCAGGTGACGCCGGGCGCTGATCGCTTGGTGCGCGTGCGCGTCAACGGTGACGTCATTGGCATTGCGCCGCTCACCGGCGCGAGCCCCGACACCGTCTGGTCCGAGCCGCGCTGGTCGCACGACGGCGCACGCATCGCGACGACACGCTGGACGCACGGCGGCGAGAGCGAGATTGCGATTCTGAACGCAGACGGCGCGTTCATCAAGAGCGTCGGCCGCACGCATGCGGTGAACAATGCGCCGTCGTGGTCGGCAGATGACCGGTTCGTCTATTTCACGAGCGATCGCACCGGTCGTTCGGCGTTGTATCGCGCAACGGTCAGCGACGGTTCGCTCGTGCGCATCGCGGAATCCGCGACGGGATTGTTCGAGAGCGAGCCGAGCGTGGACGGCTCGCAGCTCGCGACCCTGCATTACAAGGGCGACGGATTTCATGTCGCGCTCGTGCCGGCGACCGGCTCGTTCCCCGCAGCTGATTCCACGAGCGTGCTCGCGCCTTCGCGTCGCGACACCAGCGTGATCACGACCGAACCTGCGCGTACGTATTCGCCGCTCAAGTCGCTGCTGCCGAGTTATTGGCTGCCGGCGATCGAGCAGAGCGATGACCGGCGTCCGATGTTCGGATTTCTCACGAGCGGCGCGGACGCGATCGGACGACATTCGTATGACTTGCAGGTGACGTACGAGCCGCGGCATCAGGAGCCGAACTGGAATTTCTCGTATCAGTACGCGGGCTTCGGTAATCCCGTGCTCGGCGTCGCGACGCAGGAAGAGTGGGACAATGGCGTCGTCACGGGAAAGGACTCGCTCGGAAATAAGTTCAACGCCGGCACGCTCGCGCGCCGTCGCCGGTTTGTGGATCTCGCGCTCACGGAATCGCGGCCGCGCGTGACGTCGAACTCGTACATCTCGGTTGGGGTGGAGACCGAGTGGGACGATTATCGCACGGAACCGCGCTCGCTGATCGCGCATGTCGACAGCGGATTTTCCAAGACGTATGCGCACCCCGCGCTGTTCATGAATGCAGGGTGGAGCAACGCGCGTCAGCCCGATCTCGCGATTTCGCCGGAGGATGGCGTGCAGCTCTCGGCGTCAGCCAAACAGCGCTGGCTCGCGGATGATCCATCGGGCACGCGCAGCACGAGCGTGATTGGAATCGCGTCGGCGTTCAAATCGGTCGACTTGCACGCCTTTGCGCACCATGTGCTCGCGTTCCGCGCCGCGGCCGGATGGGAAGACGACAAGGCGAGCGACGAACTGAGCGCCGGAGGAATCAGCGGCTCGACTCTGAGCATCGCGCCCGGCGTGACGCTCGGCGATCCGCACCGGACATTTTTCGTGCGCGGTTTTCCCTCGGGAGCGCAGCAGGGAACTCATGCGCTCGGTGGAAATTTCGAACTGCGCGCGCCGATCACGGTGCCGTCGGCGGGACTGAAAATGCTGCCGGTATTTTTGCAGCGCGTGAGCGCCGTGGTGTTCGCCGACGCGGCGACCGCGTGGTGCCCGACGGGTTCCAGCACTTCGGCAGTGTGTCCGAGGATCACGCCGCAGGACTGGATGGCGAGCGCCGGCGCGGAACTGCATTTCGATACGGCGATTCAGTACGATGTGCCGTACAAGTTTCGTTTTGGAATCGCGACGCCGATTGCCGGGCGCCAATATTTCGGCACGGGAAACATTTCCGTGTATTTCGCACTTGGCTTGGCCTTTTAGCTGCAGTTTCGGTCTTCGGTCCTCGGGCTTCGATCTTCCATCTTCCATCGTTTTCAATGATTGATCCAACTTCTTTCATTCACGAAACCGCAGTTGTGATCGGCGACGTTCACCTCGGCGCGCGCTCGAGCATCTGGCCGACGGCAGTGATTCGCGGCGACACCGATCGCATCGAGATCGGCGATGACAGCAACGTGCAGGACGGCGCGGTGCTGCATTGCGATGAGGGAATCCCGTGCATCGTCGGGAAGCGCGTGACGATCGGTCATCGCGCGATCGTGCATGGCGCGCTGGTTCAGGATGATGCGCTGATCGGGATGGGCGCGATTGTTTTGAACAAAGCCGTGATTTGGCGCGGCAGTTTGATCGGGGCGGGGGCGGTTGTTTCGGAAGGAGTCGTGATTCCGCCCGATAGTCTGGTGCTCGGCGTTCCCGGAAAAGTGGTGAAGACACTCACTCCGGATCAGCGCGAGCGCCTTGCAGCGGGGCATATCTCGTATGTCGAAATGCGCGAGCGGCACCGGGCTGGCGAATTTCCGAGGCATCGGTGAGAGGATAGGCTTACTTCGGAACCGCGGAGAAGACCAGAAAAGAACGGAGGCTCGCGGATAAATCTTGGGGGAACAACGCTCTCTGAAGCGAGCGCAGTTCCCCCAAAGGCCTTATCAGGTTGTTGTCCGAAGTTTCCGGTTTTCTCCGCGGTTCCGAAGTAGATCCATCCCCACACCAAATCGTGACGTTACGCGCACCAGCCCGCATCGTCGATTAAGGCGGCTATAGAACGTCGCGTAAGCAAGCAAGCCACTAGCGAAGCGATCCCGAAGGGTCTACTGTTCCCGTCCCCAGTAGGACGCCGAATTTTCAGAGGGAAAATCGGTTATATTTTAAGCTGAAATGTGGGTTTTCATGTTCATCCACAGCCCCGTCACCGATCTGTGACTTTGCAATTTCAAGCTATTGATTTATAAGGCTTTACGTGCTTATGGCGCGGACTCACGACCGCCCATAGCTTCATCCCCCTTGGCTCTGGTCCCACCGCGACTCGAAAACACCGTTTAAATCCCCCGTCGTCAAAAAAGCTTCCTCCGTTTTCACAGAACTCATAAGCCCACCTTGTTGGAGAAGTCGGAATGCCGCTGCCTGCTAACCCCCCCACCTCGCCCGCGTCGCTCAGCAGCAACGCGCGCACCGTTCTCGAGAAGCGTTACCTCGTCAAGGACAAGACAGGTAAGCCGGTGGAAAGTCCAGAAGACATGTTCTGGCGCGTGGCCACAGTGGTCGCGGAAGCGGACAGGCGATACGGCAGTAGTGACGAACAAGTCACCGCTGTAGCCAAGACATTCTATGAGTTGATGACGCAGCGCCGGTTCGAGCCGAACTCGCCGACGCTCATGAACGCCGGCCGCCCGCTCGGACAGCTCTCGGCGTGCTTCGTGCTGCCCGTCGACGACGCGCTGAGCAACGGACACGCGGGCATCTACGACACCCTCCGCTCGATGGCGCTCATCCATCAGAGCGGTGGCGGCACGGGCTTCTCGTTCTCGCGTTTGCGCGGCAAAGGCTCGATGGTGCGTTCGACGACGGGTGTCGCGAGCGGACCCGTGAGCTTCATGAAGCTGTACGATGCGAGCACCGACGCAGTTAAGCAGGGCGGAACGCGCCGCGGCGCGAACATGGGAATTCTCCGCGTCGACCACCCGGATATTCTCGAGTTCATCGCGTGCAAGGAAGATCTCACGCAGATCGTGAACTTCAATATTTCCGTCGGCGTCACCACAAAATTCATGGACGCGCTCGCGGTCGATGGCGACTACGATCTCGTCGATCCGGTCAGCAAGAAGATCACCGGGCAGATGCACGCGAAGGACATCTGGGACAAGATGCTCGTCGGCGCGTGGCGCACGGGCGAGCCCGGCGTGTTCTTCATCGATGAAGCGAACCGCTACAATCCGGTTCCGCATCTCGGCGCATACGAAGCGACGAATCCGTGCGGCGAGCAGCCGCTGCTCCCGTACGACGTCTGCAACCTCGGTTCGATCAACGTCGGCTACTATGTGAACGACGGCAAGCTCGACTGGGATTCGTTCGCGAAAGACATTCACCTGTCGACGCACTTCCTCGACAACATCATCGACGTCAACAAGTATCCGCTGCCGGAAATCGATTCGCTCGCGAAGCGAATCCGCCGCATTGGACTTGGCGTGATGGGTTTTGCGGACGCGCTGGTGCGCCTCGGCATTCCATATGACAGCCCGGAAGGTGTCGAGTTCGGCCGCAAGGTCATGGAGTTCCTCGACGTCGAAGGGAAGAAAGAGAGCGAGCGTCTCGCGACGGATCGCGGAGCGTTCCCCGAGTGGTCGCAGAGCATCTGGGGTCCCGATGCGACGTGCGCACGCGACGAATCGGGCGCCCGTATTCGTCCGATGCAGATGCTGCGCAATTGCAACGTCACCACCGTTGCGCCGACCGGCACGATCTCGATCATCGCCGGCTGCTCGAGCGGTCTCGAGCCGCTGTTCGCCGTCGCGTTCATGCGCAATCAGGCCGGCGTTCGCATGCCGGATGTAAACGAGGACTTCACGAACATCGCGAAGGCCGAAGGCTGGTACAGCGACGAACTGATGGAGCGCATCGCGAGCGCGGGCCATATCGGATTCCCCGAAGTGCCCGCCAAGTGGCAGCGCGTGTTCGTCACCGCAAATGCGATCGCGCCAGAGTGGCACATCCGCATGCAGGCCGCGTTCCAGGAACATTGCGATTCTGCAATCTCCAAGACCACAAATTTCGCCGGCAGCGCGACGCAGGAAGATGTGCGCGCGATTTACGAACTCGCGTACAAGTCGAAGTGCAAAGGCGTCACGGTCTATCGCGACGGCTCGCGCGACAATCAGGTTCTCTCGACCGGTGCGACAGAAGCCGCGGCGGCCGAGCGCGGAAAGACGGGCGAGTTCCGCGTTGAAGTCGCCGATCTGCACAGCGCGATCATGGAGAAGGATTCCGAGATCGAGCGTCTCAAGAAACTGCTGTTCGATTCCGAAGCGGAAAATCTCCAGCGCCGCCAAAAACGCGCGCGGCCGGACACGCTTCGCTCGACGTCAATCAAGAAAGACACACCGCTCGGCGTGATGTTCGTGCACATCACCGAAGACGACAAAGGTCAGCCGTTCGAAGTGTTCATCAATCTCGGCAAGGCGGGCGGCAGCGCGATGGCCGACGCCGAGGCAGTGGGCCGGTTGATGTCGCTCGCGCTGCGCTCGGGGATTTCGCTCGCGGCGTTGCATCGTCAGCTGCGCGGAATCTCGTCGGATCGCGCCGTTGGACTCGGACCGAACAAAGTCATGTCGGTTCCGGATGCGATCGGTCTTGCACTCGAAGACTGGATGAAGATGAAGCAGGGAGTGCAGCAGGAACTGCTTTCGTCGAGCGCGAATTTGCAGGCGATTCAGCCCGAAATGACGATCAAGCCGCAGGCCGTGATGGTGCGGAATACATCCGGCGGGCTTGAGCAGGCGGCGATGTTCGAGGCGGCGAGCGGGCACGACGGCGCGGCGTTCATCGGGACCTGCCCGGATTGCGGATCGCAGCTCGAAATGGCGGAGGGGTGCGCCAAGTGCCATGTGTGCGGTTTTAGTGAGTGTGGATGAGTTCACTGCCGAACTGTGAGTGAACATCAAGCGGACATCGCCGGTTGGCGGTGTCCGCTTGATCATTTCGGGGGTAGAACGGTGGTGAAACCAATCAAGAACGTGACGTTGATCGCGCTGGTGTTCGCCGCGATCGCGAGAATCGGAGCGCAGGCGCCCGTTCGCGACACAGTCGCCGAAGCGCGACGCCTCCACGACGCGGGAAACCTCGCAGCGGTCGAGGGATTGCTTCGCCCTTATCTCGCCAGTCATCCCGATAACGGCGACGCCGCGCGCATTCTGGCGCAGACACTCTACTGGCTGAACCGGCAGGCCGATGCGCGCACGCTCTACGATGCGGCGATGGCGCGTCATCCCGAGGACGTAACACTCCGCGTCGACTACGGTCGCATGCTGAAGGAAACGGGCGATCTCACGACGGCCGCGCGACTATTCGGCGACGCGTTGCGCGCCGACTCGACTCAAAAGGAAGCGCGTCGTCAGCTCGCCGAGATTATGACGCTCACCGCATCGTGGGTTCGCGCTGCGGCAACTTGGCGCCACGACGATCAGACGCTCGACCAATTCGGCGGCGATGTGCAAGCCGGTTGGTATGCGACACCGCTGCTCGCGCTGTCCGCGCGCGTTCGGCCGATGGAGTTTCACCTCGGCGACTCGGTGACGCGCACCGTCACTGTCGCGGAACTCGTCGCATCAGACTACTTCCCTGAAGCGCGTCTTGAGACCGAGGTCGCAGGCGGTGTGCTTCAGCGCTCGTACGGCGCATCCTCGGACTGGGCGGGCCGCCTCGCGCTCGGGTTCCGGCTGCCGCAGCATCTAACGTTTCGCTTCCGTGCCGAGCGCGAGCCGTATCTCTACACGCTCGCGAGCCTCTCGACGCCGGTGATGACGCAAACACTCGCGGCGACGCTCGACCTGAACGGCTCACACGGTTGGCTTGGTCAGGCGACCGCCCAGCAGGATCGATATCCCGACGCGAACTCCGTGCGCACGGCGTACGCGTGGGTTCTGGCGCCGTTGGTATACAACGCGACTGGCGAGCTGCAAATCGGATACAGCATCACGGCGCAGAACTCCGACCAGAGCCGGTTCGTGCTCGCAAATTCGTCGCAGGCATTCTCACCGGGAAATCCACGTTTCAGTTTGCTCGGCGTGTACGTTCCGTACTACACGCCGGACAACCTGCTCGCGCAATCCGTGCTCATCGCGTTTGCGCGCAAATCATCGTCTGGCTTTGAATTCCGCGGGAGCGCGGCGGTCGGCGTGCACGCGACCGACGATGCGCCGGTTTTTAATATCGTTTCCACAACTTCGCCGACCACGTCGACGGTGCAGCGAGTGTTCGTGCCTCGCGTATTTACGCCATGGAACATCCGCGGATCACTGGCCGCACCGCTCTCAGACGCGTGGCGCCTCGACGTCATCGGCGAATACGCGCACACGGTGTTCTACACATCGGCGACGGCGAGCGTGCAGCTCACGTACAAATTTTTAGCCGGCGCGAAGCGGCTCGCCGAACGACACTGACCCAGGATCTCTGGCGGCATCGAGCGGCCGCGCCGGTTAGGCTTCGCGATCGCATCCTGCTCAGCGCGCTGACCGGCGTGGGCGCGGCGGCCGTGCTCGTCCTCGCCGACTGGTGGTTTCGCGGCCAGCACGTCGCGCAGCCGATTCTGTTCGCCGTGCTCTCGCTCGTTTTCTGGTACGGGATAAGTCGCATCGTTCTCGGGTGGGTGAACTATTCGGCGATTGCGCATCCCGCGCACCGACCCGCGGCGGCGGGACATCGGGTTGCGATCTTCACGACGAGTTCGCCGGGCGAACCGCTCGCGATGTTCGAGCAAACGCTGGCCGCGTGCAAGGGAATACGATATCCGCACACGACATATCTGCTCGACGATACGGGTGACGCGCGATTCAAGGAGACCGCCGAGCGTCACGGCGCGGTATGGCTCGAGCTAGTCGGGTTCCCCGGTGCAAAAGCGGGGAAGATCAATGCGGCACTGCGGCGCACGGATGAAGAATTCATTCTCGTGCTCGATCCCGACCACATTCCGTTTCCGGAATTTCTCGATCGCGTGCTCGGACACTTCTACGACGAGCGCGTGGGTTTCGTGCAGGTATCGCAGGCGTACTACAATCAGGAGCGCTCATTCACCGCGATGGGCGCGGCGGAACAGAGTTACGCGTTCTACGGTCCGGGGCAGATGGGACTGTATGGCCACGGTGCATGCGTCGCGATCGGCGCGAACTGCACTTTTCGCCGCGCGGCGCTCGAGTCGATAGGCGGTCACGGCATCGGGCTCGCCGAGGATTTGGTCACGGCGATCCGTCTGCACGGCGCCGCGTGGCGATCGGTGTACGTGCCCGAGGTGGTCAGCCGCGGACTCGTTCCGGAAGATCTCGGCTCGTTCTACAAACAACAGCTGAAATGGGCGCGCGGCGTGTACGAGGTTGCGTTCACCGAGCTGCCCCGCGCATTCGGCGCGCTCAAGTGGCGTCAGCGCCTCTCGTATCTCACGATCGGAACCTACTATTTATTCGGCGTGACGACTCTCGTGTTTCTCGCGCTGCCGTATCTGTATTTGTGGACCGGCTGGCAGGCCGCGACGATGCCGTTCGCCGAGTTTCTTTTGGCGGCGGGACCCGTCGCTGCGATTGGCGTCGTGATGTACATGGCGGTCCAGCGATGGCTCTGCGACCCGGAAACCGAACGCGGAATTCATTGGCGCGGTTTCGTGCTCAAGGTCGCGTGCTGGCCGGTCTTTCTCGCCGGCACGGTGCTCGCCGTGGTTCGCGCGGAGATTCCATATATCCCGACAGCGAAGGAGGCCGTGCGCGGACGGTTCCTGCGATTGGCATGGCCGCAGCTCGCACTCCTCGCGCTTTATGTGATCACCGTCGCGCGCATTGTGTATACGCGCGCGTTCCGCGCGAGTGAAGCGTCGCTCGAGCTTACGAGCGAAGCGATCTGGGGAATGCTCGCGTTCGCGGCGCTCCCGGTAATCGGCAGCGCCGGCGTGCTGTACGCCGCATGGCAGGCGCGACGTCCCGCACCGGGCGCGCCGTGGGACGATGTCGACGTCACGACGATCGGGGGAGACGTTTCGTGAGGCGGCGGTATCGCATCGGACTCGTGGCGACGCTCGTCGCGGCAGGTATCGTGGCGGTTGGACTGCTCACGTCGCTGAGCCGGGGCGCCACGGGCCCGCTTTCCAACGCGCTTGGCTGGCTGGGTTCGGCGGCGACATCGGTGGAGCACCGTTTCCGCGAGCGTTTCTCCGGTCCGGGCCGGAGTGCGGCGCTCGCATGGTTCGCGCCGTACGAAGCGAGCGCCGGGCGCCTGCGCCATCCGGATGTCGTATTCCTGGGCGCGTACGACGGCGGGATTCCGCAGACACTCGATGGCGTCGTGCGCGTCGAATCGAGTATCGGAACGACGCTGCCGATCATTCAGCTCTATAGCGCATGGGGCGACAGAGCAGAACACCGGTTTCCCCTCGACGTCATGACTGCGATCCATGATCTCGGATCAACGCCGCTGATCACGTGGGAGCCGTGGCTCACCGAATTTGACAATGGACTCCATCCGCTGATTGCGCTTCGCGACGCGCGCGAACGTCACGGGCTCGCGGCGGTCGCGCATGGCGACTACGACTTTTATGTCGATGCTTGGGCGGCGGCGGCGAAGAAATTCGGCCATCCGCTTTTTCTGCGTTTCGCGCACGAAATGAACGACCCGTATCGCTATCCGTGGGGACCGCAGAACAACACAAAGGAGGAGTACATCGCCGCGTGGCGGCACGTCGTCGAGCGCTTTCGCTCGGCGGGCGCGGAGAATGTCGTGTGGGTATGGTCGCCGCACGTCGCCTATCAGTATTGGGATTTATACTATCCCGGCGACGCCTACGTGGATTGGGTCGCGACCGGATCGCTCAACTTCGGGCCGATCGCGCAGTGGTCGCAGTGGTGGTCGTTTGCCGAACTGTTCGGCACGAAGTATCCGCGGATGGCCGCGTTTGGAAAGCCGGTGATGGTCGCCGAGTTCGGATCACTGGCGGTCGGTGGCGACCGCGCAGCGTGGTATCGCGATGCGCTCACTGACTTGCCGAAAAAATATCCGGCGGTGCACGCACTGGTGTTCTTCAGTACGTCGGGCGACCAGACGGTGACGTATCAGCGAGTGGACTGGACGTTTACGACTGATTCCGTCGTCGCGCGGACGATTCGAGAGGCGATCGCGCCGTGGGGGCATGTTGCCGGCGCGGACCGGCGATAAGATCGCTCATCGGTTCACAACGGTCGCGAGCCAGAACGTCACCGCCAATCCGCAAAAAAGTGCGGTGAGAATGCTTTGCGGCCACACCATTCGGCGTTGCGTCTCCGGCGAAGCGAAAGAGGCTACCACGTGATTGCACAGGAGCAACACCGCGCCTGCAGTGATGGTGATCGGCTCAAGTTTGCTTGGGTAGGGCCAAACCATCCACAACCGAGCATCAAACAACAGAAGAGCGGTCAGGATGGCGAGCATCCATTTCCGATTCTTCGGATTGGTTGCCCATGAGCCAGAATGATTGATCTCGTCGCGCACTGGTTGGGTTCCTCGCCGAAGTTATCGTCAGTAAACTAGTGCTTGACCT
>DASYSH010000311.1:0-4228 GCA_036003525.1 Gemmatimonadaceae bacterium
TGAACGAATTCGCCGGATAGTTCTTGCCTGCGACGGTGAACGGCGACGAGGCCTTGAGCACCGTGATGCCGTTCTTGAGCAGGACGTTGACGAAGCGCGTGGCAGTCGCGAAATCGGATTGCGACGACGGAATGATATAGCCGCGCGCGTCGCGCATTTTTGGATCGTGCAGCACGGTGTTGTAGATCTCCGTCGGCACGACACCGGCGCCCCGTCCGCCGCCCGGATCGCCGCCACGCCCCGCGGGACGCCCTGCAACCGACGCCGATTCCGCCGCCGCAATTCTTTTCGGCGTGATCGTCCAGTTGTCATGATTGCCGCGGTCGATCGCGTTCTGTCCCATGCGCCAGATGTTGAACAGGAACGTCTCGCGATACCGCGACGCGACGTCGAACACCGCGCGGCTGTACTCCATCTCATAGTCGATCGACTGGCGGTAGTGCCACGTCTGCGGCGCGATCGGCATCGGCTCGTTGCCGTTGGGCAGCTGATGCTCGAGCACGAGCGGGATCTGCATCGGGTTCGGGCTGCCGATGATTTCCGTCAGCAATCCGACGCTGTTGTGGAAATAGCTGATCGTGCGCATCGCGCCGTTGAACCAGGTTGAATAATTCGCGGCGCCGCGCATCGCCGAGCCCGGCATTCCTTTGGAGATCAGGCGGCTGTGCATCGCCGAGCCGACCTGATCGAGCTCCGTGATCACGAGCGGATCGAAACCGTAGTTGAACGGATCGCGGAAGGGCGGCATGAACACCACGGCGCCCGCGGGGCCGGTCTGATGATGCGTGTGCGTGATCTGCGGAAACCATTCCGAGAACAGCACCTTGTTGATGTTGATCGTCTCCTGCTGGTTGGACATGTACATGTCGCGCGCGTTGTCGTGGCCGATGTATTTCTGCCAGAGCCGCGGCACGCCGTCGAGCGAGCGCTTCGTTTCGTCGGGTTCGCGCATGTACCAGTTCGCGACGAGTTCCATGCCGTCGGGGTTGGCGAGGCAGAGCAGCATGATGTCGTCGTTGAGCAGCCGCATCGTCTCTTCGTCGCTGCGACTCGTCATCTGATAGGCGAGTTCGATCATCGCCTGACTGCCGACTGTTTCGGTCGCGTGCAGTCCGAAATCCATGAAGATCACGGATTTTCCCTCTCGCGCGAGAGCGTGCGCCTGCTCTTCGCTCACGCCCTCGGCCTGCGCGAGTTTTCGCGAAATGTCCTTGTAGCGATCGAGTTTTTTCTGGTTCTCGGCGGATGTGATCACCGCCATGTACTGATGGCGCCCTTCTGCCGTTGGGCCGATGTCGACGACCTTCAATCGGTCCGATTGCGTCGCGAGTTTTTTCAGGTAGGCGTCGAGCTGCGTGTAGTTCGCGACGCGGTAGTCGTCGCCGATGTTGAATCCGAAGTGTTCTTTTGGCGTTGTGATCCTACGCGTCTGTGCGCCGGCCGAGCCAAACGCAACGAGCATGATGAAAACGCAAGCTCGGCATCGCCGAACAGATCGATTTGTCGCAACCATGCTTTTCGTCGACATCACTCCTCTCCATCGCTCGGTGGCCGTCACGCGTTTTATTGACTCTGCGCGCAATGCTATGATATTACGCCGGACAAGGGAGGGGACGTTGTTTCTGGGAGCTGGAAGTTCAAGCTTATGACTCACGGGTTGGGAGTTTCGAAGCTCGTCTTTCAGAGCCGAGCGCTCGCGCAACTGCAAGCACGGAGCTTCGAAGGACGAGTATTGACACTCCCAACCCATGACCCATGAGCTTGAACTGTGAGCTCTGAATCGAACGTCAGCTAAGCTGACTACCTAAACGTCCCCGGACTGAACTCGTACGCATGGACCCGAGCGCCCGCGTCTTCCTCGGGCGTCCAAAGCGTGAGCTGCTCGATCCAGCGCTCGCCGCCGAGCCTGCGGCCGTTGAGCATGAGGAATCCCGCCGCGCGTGAGACGACTGCACCGAGCCGCCGCAGATCCGAGAGACCGCGAAATGCGGTTTTGCGACGCTCTGTGACGATGCGCTTCGCGACGATCGGCCCGAGTCCCGGCACGCGCAGCAGCGTCTGATAATCCGCGCGCGTGACCTCGACCGGGAATTGCTCTCCCTGCGCCAGCGCCCATGCGACTTTCGGGTCGTATGAGAGCGGAAGATTTCCCTTGCCGTCAAATACGAGTTCGTCGCGTGTGTAGCCGTAACGGCGGAGCAGATTGTCCGCTTGGTACAAACGATGCTCGCGAATCACCGGCGTCGCCCGAACATTTTCCATCGGCGTCTCGCGGATCGGCCGGAACGCGCTGAACTGCGCGTGGTGCACGCCGCCGGTCGCGTAGAGGTCTGTCGTTTTTCGAATGATCGATTTGTCCGTGTCGGGCGTCGCGCCGACGACGAACTGCGTGGTCATGCCCGCGACGCCGTTGGGGTGCAGCATGTCGCGCGGGCGGCCGTTGCGCTCCTCCTGCTGCGCCGCCGCGCTCTGTGTTTGCGCGCGCTTCAGCGTGACCAGCGTCTGCTCGAATGTTTTCTCGGGTGCGATCGGCGTGAGTGTCGCACTGCACGGCGTCTCGAGATTCACCGAGACCCGCGTGGCCAGCGCGGTGATGCGTTCGATCTGCGCGTCATCCGCGCCCGGAATGATTTTTACGTGGATGTAGCCGCGATAGTGATGGCGCTCGCGCAGCGTCGCGAGCACTTCGATCAGATCATCCATCACCTTTTTCGGCCGTCCCGGAATTCCGGTGGTGAGGAAAAGTCCGCTCGCCCATCCGCGGCGCACCGCCTCGAGAAAAATGCGCACCATTTCCTGCGGCTTCAGCAGTGCGCGCGGCAAATCGCGGTCGCGCCGCATGGGGCAGTAGTGGCAATTGAAACTGCACGCGTTCGTCATCAGGATGCGCAGCAGTCTTGCGTTCGGTCCGTGCGGCCCGATGCGCACGTTGCGAATGTTGAGCGGCCGGAGCGCGCCGCCGGCCTTCGCGTTGCGAAGTCGCGGCGGCAGCATCGTCGTCGTGCCGGGTCCGCCTTCGTGATCGTCTGCCGCGAGGGACATCAGCGTTTCCAGCTTGACTTCCAATTCCATCTTGTCCATTGCGCCGCTCGCGATGCAGAAGTTGATTTGAATTGATACCGAACAAACACCGAAGCGCAAGGGCGTACAACCAAAGTGGCCTGCGAAGGCACCATACTATAGAATGATTTGAGCCCTGAACGAACCGGATAAAATCATGCGCGATATTCGCTACGCACTCCGCTCACTCGCCCGCGCGAAAGGCTTCGCGTTCGCCGTCATTCTCACGCTCGGACTCGGCATCGGCGCGAACACCGCGATCTTCAGCGTTGTGCGCGGCGTGATGCTCAAGCCGCTGCCGCACAAGAACGGCGACCGGCTGATGTACATCAAACAGTCGGCGAACGGGCCGGGCCGCGAAGACATCGCGTTTTCGGTTCCCGAGATCAACGATTTCCGCGCGTCGACCAAGACGCTGTCTGGAATTGCCGAATATTCACCGATGACCTTCACGCTGGTCGGTGAGCGCGACGCGACTCGGATCGACGTCGGGCTCGTCACCGGAAATTATTTCGAAGTGATGGGACTGTCGCCCGTGCTCGGCCGCGCATTTGGTCCCACGGACGACGGCCGCGGCGCAGCGCCCGTCATGATGCTCACGCACGATTATTGGATGGCGAAGTTCGGCGGTGACAGCGGGATCGTCGGCAAGGAGCTGCGCGTCGGTGGCCGGTCGGTCACCGTGGTCGGGGTGCTCCAGTCGGCGCCGTATTTCCCCGCCCGCATCGACGCGATCATGAACATGGTGAACAGCGAGCATCATCTGAGCGCGATGATGCAGAACGGGCGTACGCACCGCATGACGGAGATGGTCGCGCGGCTGGCGCCCGGCGCGACCGTCGCGCAGGCGCGCGCCGAAGTGGAGGGCATCGCGAACGTCGCGCACAAGACATATCCCGAATCGTACGACGCTGCGTCGGGCTACAAGGTGACGCTCGCGCCGCTCCAGGAAGTGCTCGGCCAGAACGCGAAGCTCACGCTTTACCTGCTGATGGGCGCGGCCGCATTCGTCCTGATCATCGCATGCGCGAACGTCGCGAATCTCACGCTCATGCGCGGCGTGCGCCGCGAACAGGAGCTCGTCGTCCGCGCCGCCCTCGGCTCCGGGGTCGCCCGTCTCCGGAAGCTTCTCCTCGTCGAGAACCTCGTCCTCGCCGGCGCCGGCGGA
>DASYSH010000312.1:0-2110 GCA_036003525.1 Gemmatimonadaceae bacterium
GATCCAGTCGATTCCATTCGCGAGTTCGCTCGATGTGGTTTTGAGCCGGATGACGAAAACTCCGTCGGGGCTCTATTACCGCGACATCGTCGTCGGAACCGGACCTGTGATTCACGGGACGGTCGACGTGAGAGTGCATTACACCGGCTGGCTCACCAACGGCGTGAAGTTCGACAGCAATGGCGAGGACGATGCGCCGCTCACGGTACCGCTCGGCCGCGGCCGCGCGATCAAAGGATGGGACATCGGGCTCGAGGGCATGCGAGTCGGCGGCCGCCGCCAGCTGGTGGTTCCCCCGGAACTCGCTTATGGATCGAACCGCGCCGGATTAATTCCGCCCGACGCGACGCTGGTATTCGACCTGAAAGTCGTCAGCGTGAAGTAGCGGAGCCGGCGGCGCGCCACGCCGCTTCGTATTCCCGCACGATATCGCCGGCCGGCCGCACGTCGTAGATGCCGGCGACGCTTTTTCCGGCCTGCCAGTATTCGCCGTCGCCGTTCGACTTCGTGAGGCCTCGCTTCAGGCGCCATACGGAGTTCAGCGCGTACAGCGTGCGCATCCAGTGCTTCGTCTTGTGCCCTTTCAGCATCCAGCGCGCGAGCGGACCCGCCTTCGTGCCGAGGCCGCGGATGTAGTCGTTGTTTATCACGGCGACCGGCACGCCGGTGAGACGCTCCGTGAGCACGATGTCGCTTTCGTTCGCGTCGAGAATCGCCTGCTTGTACGCGTCGCTCGCCCTGCATTCCGTGCTCGCGATGAAACGTGTTCCCATTTGCACGGCGGCGTAGCCAAGCGCGAGATCGTCGGTGAACTCGCGCGGGGTTCCGACGCCGCCCGCGGAGACCAGCGGCACACCGAACGACGCGAGTTCTGCAAAGAGCGCCGCGGGTGATTTGCCGCCCGCATGGCCGCCCGCGCGATTGTTGACGGCAATCAGTCCGTCGACGCCGCCGGCAATCGCCTTCTCGGCCCACTTCCGCTCGGTGACATCGTGGTAGACCACGCCGCCGACGGCGTGCACGCGGTCGCACACCCATTTCGGGTTGCCGAGCGAGGTGATGAAAAACCGGACGCCTTCCTCGAGCGCGATGTCGATCCATTTGACCATGCGCTCGAAATACATTTTCGACGACGCCTCGATGAGCGCGTTGAATCCGACGGGCCTGGACGTGAGGCGGCGGATCAGGCGCAGTCCCTCGCGATATTCGTGGCCGTGCACGTACGTCAGCGATACCGGCTGCACGACGCCGATCCCGCCGGCCTCGCTCACCGCCGCGACGAGTTCGGGATTGCTGCACGGATACATCGGTCCGCAGATGAGCGGAACGGCGACCCCCGTCTGCGCGAGAAACTTATTTTGCGCGGCGGGGTTCACGCGCGCACCACGTTTTTCGGCGGCACAGGTCCGAGTTTCCAGCGCACGGTGGCGCGGGCCACGAGATCGCCGGATCGATCGGTGATTTCAGATGTGAAATCGTGCTCGGCTTCGACCGTAAGATCCGGAAGTATCGGCCGGCTCTCGGCGGTGACTGTGCCGCGCGCCTTCTTGAAGTATTCGATCGTCATCTTCGTCACGATGCCGCGGTAGCCCGGCGGGAGCGCGGTGATCATCGCCGCGCCGCTCGCGAACTCGGCGACATTCATGAGCGCGATCGCGTGGATCGATCCGAGGTGCTGCTCGAGGCGCCGCCGCTGCGTGATCGAAACACGCGCATAACCGGGGTCGAGGATTTCCATGCGCGGCGAAACCGAGCCCGTGTACGGGACCATCCATTTCACGAGCTGGGTAAACAGCCAGCGGCCGCCGGGGAGCGGCGAAAGCTTGCGCCAGGCACTGAGTAATTTTGCGCCGGGCGACTCGTTGTCGGGCATTCGGCAAAGGTACAACACTGCTAACTTTCCGCTATGCCTGACACACCAAAACCGCCGGTCGCGAAAGTCGAGCCGACATCCGCCGTGCTGCACGGAAAGGTGCGCGTCGACGATTATGCGTGGCTGCGCGAACGGGACAATCCGGAGGTCATCGCGTACCTCGAGGCGGAGAATGCGTACACGGCCGAGGTCATGCGGCACACGGAGCCGCTGCAGGATTCCCTCTACAAGGAAATG
>DASYSH010000313.1:0-6949 GCA_036003525.1 Gemmatimonadaceae bacterium
AATTCCGGGTTTCGAGCACGGCGCTCTCGCTCGGCACGACACGCGAATACCGTTTCAACCCGGATCTGTCACTCCAGTGGACGGTGCTCGGCGGTGCGGGATTCGGTGCAGCCGGGAGCACCACGATCCTTCCGAGCACTCCAACGGCGGCCGCGATCCGGGACTATCACTTCGGCCTTACGCCGCAGACAATGATAAACGGCCGGCTCATCGCCGCCGATCGCGTGATGCTCGACATGACGTCGCGGTACTACTACGTGTCCGGCGCGGGCTCCGACGACAGCCGCGGCATCGAACGAATTTTCCGCGGTGACGTCGGCGCGACATTCCGGATTTACAAAGCGAACGCGCTCGGCCTCAAGTACACCTATTCCTCACGCGTTGCGACGTACGGAACGCAACCGGCAATCAGTTCCCACGAAGGCTCGTATTCTTTGTATTACACGGTTCTCGGCAGCCGCCACTTCGGGTCGGTCGCCTTCTGATTCTGGTTGGACTTGTCGATGCGCGCGGCGCATCCTAGCGTTCGCCGCATGAGGCATGGCAGGGATTTCCCGGTCGCAGTTTCGATCGCAGCGCTGATCGCGTGCGCTGCGATCGTGAGTCCGCTGGAAGCGCAGCGGCCGGTGCGCATCGACTCGACATCGATGCCGGGAATGAAGATGACGGCCCCGATGGTCGCCGACCCGCTCGATGTGTCGATGGAGCGCATGGGATCGGGCACGACCTGGGTGCCCGACGCCGTGTCGATCCCGTCGCGAATGTTCGCCGCCGGCTCGTGGAGCCTCATGCTCCATGGGTTTGTGTTCGGCGATTACGACACGCAGAGCGGGCCGCGCGGCGCCACGCAATTCGGCTCGACGAATTGGGTCATGCTGATGGCGGCGCACGAACTCGCGGGCGGACGGTTCCAGCTGCGATCCGAACTGAGCATCGATGCGGCAACCATGACGCCGCGCGGATATCCGCAGCTGCTCCAGACCGGCGACGCATACAACGGCGCGCTGGTTCACGACCGCCAGCATCCGCACGATCTGTTCATGGAACTCGGCGCGATGTACGATCGCGCGATCACGAACAATCTCGGATACACACTGTACGTCGCGCCGTCCGGTGAGCCGGCGCTCGGGCCCGTCGCGTTCATGCACCGTCCGTCCGCGATGGACAACCCCACGGTCCCGCTTGGCCACCACTGGCAGGATCCCACGCACATTTCGTTCGGTGTGGTCACTGCGGGGCTGTTCACCCGCGAAGTGCGCATAGAAGCATCGGTGTTCAACGGGCGCGAACCGGATCAGAACAGGTGGGACATCGACCCGGTCAAACTGGATTCGTATTCCGCGCGCATCTCCTACAATCCGAATTCGCACTGGGCGCTGAATGCCGGGTTCGGGTTTCTCAAGAGTCCCGAAGCGCTGACGCCGGATGTCTCGATGCACCGCGTAACGGCGTCCGCGATGTACGGCCGCAAGCTTGGCGACGCCGGGCAGATCGCCACGACCTTTCTGTGGGGCGCCAATGCGGTGTCGAACACGCCCGGACTCTCGCACAGCACGCTGATCGAGAGCGAGGCGATACTCGACTCGAAGAACACCGTTTTCGGGCGCGTGGAGTACGTGCAAAAAGATGCGGAGGAACTCGCGGTCGATCTCACGCCGCTCGCGCTCCTCACGACATCACCCGTGTACGACATCGGAGCGTTCTCACTCGGCTATGTGCGGGAGATATTCTCGACTCACGCGGCGACATTCGGACTGGGTGCGATGGGAACGGTCAACTTCGTGCCCGCGGCGCTCGAGCAGACATACGGATCGCGCACTCCAACGGGATTGTTCGTGTTCATTCGGCTGCGCGCGCTTGACGGAGCGCGGATGAGATGATACAGTTGAATCAATGCATGCTTCAGCTAGTACTACGTCGCACGAAACGCCCTCGCCGCGGCGGTGGCTGCTGCTGATCCATCAGCTGCCGCCGAAGCCTGATTATCTCAGAGTGAAAGTGCGCCGCCGCCTTCGCGGGCTCGGCGCGGTGGCGGTGAAACACACCGTCTATCTGCTGCCGAATACAGCAGAAGCGCTCGAGGATCTGCACTGGCTGCGACAGGAAATCGAAACCGAAGGCGGTAGTGCAGTCATTGCAGAGGCCGAGTTCGTCGCGGGACTCGCCGACGAAGAGATCGATGCGATGCTCGCCGCGGAAGCGGGCGCCGGCCCCGATTCCGATTCGCCGCCGAGCGGCGATATCGAGCGCGTGGAACCCGGCCGCACATGGGTCACGCGCGAAGACGTGCACGTCGATCGTATCGCAAGCGCGTGGCTGATTCGCCGGTTCATCGACCCGCAGGCGCGCTTCAAGTTCGTTGCGGCGCGCGGCTACAAGCCGCGCGCAGGCGAGCTTCGCTTCGACATGTTCGAGGCCGAGTACACGCATGTCGGTGACGACTGTTCGTTCCAGACGCTCGCGAAGCGGTTCGGTGTCACGGACCGGCCGGTGCGCGTGCTCGGAGAAATCGTGCACGATATCGACTGCAAGGATCAGTTGTTCGGGCGGCCCGAAACGGCCGGCATCGCGAGCCTGATCAAGGGAATCGCCGAAGCGCACGACGACGACACCGCTCGCATCGAGCGCGGATCCGCGATGCTCGATGACCTCTACGCCGCCCAACTCAAACGCCGCCCATGAAAAACTTTTCCTGGAAGCCGGTCGCCAGAACGATCGCCGTGCTCGCGTTCATCGGCGCAATCGGAGCGGGCGCATTGGTGTGGCGTGGATTTCGCGCGACGACCGAGCCGACGGCATTCGAATCGACGGTCGCGCGCGCCGCGCGAAACCTTGCGATTCCGCACAGCGAGACCGTCGCGCTGTCTCCGGTGAAGGCGACGCCCGAAGTCTTGGGAGAGGCGCGCGATATCTTCAACGCGCGCTGCGCCACATGCCATGGCGGCGATGCGGACGGACATTCACGGGTCGGTCACGACCTCTATCCACGCGCTCCCGACCTGCACTCCGCGCGGACGCAGGGACTCACCGACGGCGAGCTGCACTACATCATCGAGAACGGCGTGCAGCTCACGGGGATGCCCGCGTGGGGGACTCCGCATCAGGCCCGCGACGACGATCCGTGGAAACTCGTGGCGTATATCCGCAGCCTGAAGCCGTTGAACGCGTCCGAGACGGCAATGCAGCGCGTCGCGATGTCGGCGCATTATGTCGGATCGAAGTCGTGCGAGAAATGTCATGCGTCGATCTATGCGCGCTGGCAGAAAACCCCGATGGCGAACATCGTGCGCGATCCGCGCGAACATCCCGAGGCGATTATTCCGAATCTCGCGACCAACACCGTCGCGAAGTTCACGATCGATCAGGTCGCGCTCGTATACGGCCAGATATGGAAGCAGCGCTATTTCACGAAAGTCGGCGACGACTACTTCCCGCTCGACGCGCAGTGGGATGTCGGCAACAAAGTGTGGCGCCCGTACCTCGTGAAGCCTGGAGCTTCGTGGTGGGCGAAATACTACGGCCCGACAAATCTGGATCACCCGACGGGGCCGACCTGCGATGGCTGCCACTCGGTGAACTACGACACGCTCACCAAGAAACCCTCGGAGTGGAACGTCGGCTGCGAACGGTGTCACGGTCCCGGCAGTGAGCATATCGCAAACCCCGTGCGCAGCACCGTTTTGAACCCGGCGCACATGAACTATGTCGATGCGAACGACACATGCATCCAGTGCCATTCGCAAGGTCAGCCGCTCACCAACCCGCACCAGGGTAAGTATTTCGACTGGCCGGTCGGGTACAGTGTCGGCAAGTCACTCCATGATTATTGGAAACTCGACGAACACGCGCTCGGCGATACCGCCGGCATGCACTTCGCGGATGGAACGGCGAGCAAGAACCGGATGCAGGGAAACGATTTTGTTCAAAGCGTGATGTATCGCAGGGGCGTGACGTGCTTCAGCTGCCACGACGTGCACGGCACGGACAACTTCGCGCAGCTGAGGAAGCCGGCGAACAAGATCTGTCTGGACTGTCACGGACCGCTTTCACCGAACGGCCCGCGCACGGCGACGCTCGCGGCGCACACGCACCACAAGGACGGCAGCGCCGGCAGCGAGTGCATCGCATGTCACATGCCGAAGATTCAAACGCAGGGGATCCCAGGCGCATTCGTGCGCGCCCATACGTTCGGATTCATCACGCCGGCGATGACCGAGAAGTACGGCATTCCAAATGCATGCACATCGTGTCATACTGAGAAATCGCCCGCCTGGGCCAGAGAAGCGATGCGCAAGTGGCCGGAGCATTCACCGTGGCGCGGCGATCAGTAACCTTCGCACTAACGGAGACGCCAATATGCTCGACACAATCCGGCGGATCGTCGCACCAGTTGCGACAGCATCATTCGTTTTCGCAGGCGTGCTGACCGCTCAGCAGGCCTCCGGCCCATGGACGGCCGTCGAGGACGCTCTCGGCCGCAAGGGCGCTGCGCAGCCCGGCGACGTCATCAAGTTCAGCTTCCCGCGCGGCGACCTGAACGTGACCGTAGGCAGCGTGACGGTCAAACCGGCGCTGGCGCTGGGCGGATGGCTCGCGTTCAAGCAAACGGCGAACGGACAGTCGATGGCGATGGGCGATCTGGTGCTGACCGAAAGCGAGGTGGGGCCTGTCATGCGCGCACTTCAGACCGGCGGCGTCGAGCCAACCGCGCTGCACAACCACCTGACGAACGAGTCGCCGCACGTGATGTACATGCATGTGTCGGCGCACGGTGATGCCGTGAAGATCGCGAAGGCCATTCACGATGCACTGGCGCTCAGCAAGACTCCGCTCGGACCGCCGCCGCCGGCGAGCGCTCCGTCAGCCGCCGACCTCGACACGTCGGCGATTGCGAGCGCGCTTGGCGTAAGCGGCAAGCTGAACGGCGTGGTCTATCAGGTGAGCGTGGCGCGGAAGGAGCGGATCACCTCAATGGGAATGGAAGTGCCGCCGTCGATGGGTGTCGCCACTGCGATCAACTTTCAGCCGACCGGCGGCGGAAACGCGGCGATCACCGGAGACTTCGTGCTGCGGGGCGCGGAAGTAAACGCCGTCGCGCGCGCTCTCCGCGAACATGGCATCGAAGTCACGGCGATCCACAGTCACATGGTCGACGAGGACCCGCGCCTGTACTTCATGCACTTCTGGGCCAACGCAAACGCCGCGGGACTCGCGAAAGGACTTCGCGCCGCGCTCAACGAAACGAGCAAGCCGTAAGCCGGGAACTCGTCAGCTGATTCCCTGTTTGATCGCCAGCAAGACTTTTTCCGAGAACCGGTCGACTTCGTCGAGCGTCGTGTAGACGTTCGGCGTCACCCGGATCCCCTGATACTCCGGGTGGTTCTGTCCGGCGGTCGCGATCTTGTGCGTCGCCCAGAGCCACGCGCTCAACTTGGGCATATCCATTCCCTCGATCGTGAACGAGGCGATCGCGCCATTCTTTCCAGGACCGATGTCGGTGTTCATTCGCACCCGCGAGCTCTCGGCCAGCAGCCGCTTCGCCCAGCGGTCGCGCAGCAAACGAAGACGGGCGATCTTGCGATCCGCGCCGATGTTCCGGTGAAACGCGAGTGAAACGGCGATTGCGTTGTGAATCGCCACCGGATGCGTGCCAATCTCCTCGTATTTCCGGATGTTGTCGTCCTGCGTCTCACTCGCGGCCATGAGTGGCCAGAGCTGCTTGATTCTGTTCTTGCGCACGTAGAGCATTCCGGTGCCGATCGGCGCCATGCACCATTTGTGCAGGCTGGTGCCGTAGTAATCGCAGCCGAGGTCATCGCGTGTAAACGGGAACTGCGCAAAGGCATGCGCGCCGTCGACGAAGACTTGGACGTTATGCCTGCGCGTCATGTCCACGATTTTCCGCACGGGCGCGATGTAACCGGTCATATAGCTCACATGCATCACTTCGATCACGCGCGTGTTCGGTGTGATCGCGGCTTCGAAGGCGCGCACGACGTCGTCGTCGGACTTCGGCGGCGTGTCGAGTTTGATCTGCTTGAGGACGATTCCGTCGCGGCGCTCGCGCTGTTTCCAGGTGCGGATCATGCGATCGTAGTTCTGGGTCGTGACGATCACTTCGTCGCCACGCTTGAGATCGAGTCCGAGGATCATCGTCTCGTTCGCTTCGGATGCGTTGCGCGTGATCGCCATCTCCTCTGTGTCGCAGCCGAACTCTTTCGCCAGTCCTTCGCGCACGCCTTCGATGCGCGGCTCGAGCAGGCGCGCCATGTGCTCGACGGGGAGTTCGTTGGAGAAGCGGATGTCGCGAATCATCTGCTCGAGCGCGTGGGCCGGCGCAGGACTGCACCAGCCATTGTTCAGGTTGATCAGGGTGTCGTCGAGGGTGAATGCGCGGCGAATCTCGCCCCAGTAGATCTCGTCCTCGGCGACCGCGGCGGCTGCGCGCGATCCGGCGAGGCGGGACGCATCGGTGAGATGTCTGAACGCCGAGGCGTTGAGCACGGGATACGCGAAGCCTGCGGAGATCATGGACGAGACGAAGCCGCGGCGGTCGGTCATGAGTCGCTCCGGTAGTAGACCTGATCAACTATGCATGCTAGAGTAGAGCATTGGCCAGCGCGCCGCAAAAAGTTTCGCCGAGGTGTCGAGATGAAGAAGTTTTCCGCGAGTCTTTTCGTGACCGCCGCGTTGTGCGGCGCACTCTCCGCACCCCTGTTCGCGCAGCCTGCTGCGACGGCCGCGGCGCGAACACTGCCGGCGCGCCTTCCGGATTCCACATTTTGGAAACTCGTGACCGACATATCGGAGCCGGGCGGATATTTCCGGATCACCGACAATTTCACATCCAATGAAATGGAAGTCGGCGAGTTGTCGACGATGCTGCGCGGCGCTGGAATTACCGGCGGCGTGTACATCGGCGTCGGGCCCGAGCAGAACTTCAGCTACA
>DASYSH010000314.1:0-3846 GCA_036003525.1 Gemmatimonadaceae bacterium
CAGATTCCGGTCGGAGAGCGGCGCGTCGGTCGCAATCACCACGATGCACGAGCCGTCGCCGCGCTCTCCGCTCACATTTCCCTCGAACGCGTAGTGGCCGAGCGTCGTGCCCACCGGCGCGCCGAGCACCTGCAGCACGCCGCCGAAGTTCGTCTGCACGAGAACGCCGACGGTGTAACCGCCGAGCGACGCGGGCAGCACGCGCGACGATGTGCCGATCCCGCCCTTCCATCCAAACGCGACGGTTCCAGTCCCCGCGCCGACACTTCCTTCGGCGACGCTACCTCCGGTCGCCGATTCGAGCGCGCGCCGAACGGCTTCGGCCGTGACCGGTCGTGAACGGATGTCGTTGAGCGCGCCATCGTTCGTCTCCGCCACCAGCGGATTGATCGAGCGAACGCGCTCCATCCCGGGTTGCGCGAGCATCCATTCTGCCATTGCGTCGGCCACTTTCCAAACGCATAGCGTGCACGTGAGGAGAATCGGCGTTTCGATTTCGCCGAGCTCGTTTACCTGCGTGCTTCCAGTGAGCTTGCCGAAGCCGTTGCCGACATTCACCGCGGCCGGCACGCGCTCGAGGTACGGATTCCCCGCGTGCGGGAAAATCGCGGTGATACCGGTGCGGATCTTGTCGCCCTCGTTCAGCGTGACTTGTCCGACGCGCACTCCGGCGACATCAGTGATTGCGTTGAGCGCGCCGGTCTTGAAAATGCCCGGCGCGACACCGAGATCGCGCGCACGGACTCGCGGAGACTGCGCGGAAGCGCCCGAAACGGACACGGTGAGTACGCCGAGCAGCCATATGGTGCGCATTCGAGCAAGATACCGCATATCTTTTCATTCGCCATGCCGTTTCTACCACTGATTGGTCACGATGCGCTGCGCGATCGGCTCGGCGAACAAGTCGCGCGCGGCGCACTTCCCGCGAGCCTGCTGCTGCAAGGTCCGCCCGGAATCGGCAAGCAGCGCCTGGCGCTGTGGCTCGGACAACGGCTGCTCTGCGAAGCCGAGAATGCGCCCTGCGGAATTTGCCAGCACTGCAATTACGTCCTCCAGGGTGTGCATCCCGATCTGCGCTGGTATTTTCCGCGCCCGCGGCTGAAGGATTCGTCGGACGTCGCGCTCGAAGATGTCCAGCGCGACTACGCCGAGGCCGTTGCGGATCGTGCCGCGGCGCATGGTCTGTACGCGCGGCCTGACGGTTCGCAGGGGATTTACGTCTACACGGCACGGTTGATCGTGCAGCAGGCGGTGAGCACACCGGCGATGGCGCGGCGGAAAATCTTTGTGGTCGGCGATGCCGAGCGGATGGTGCCGCAGACATCGAGCCAGGAAGCGGCCAACGCATTTCTCAAACTGCTCGAAGAGCCGCCCGCCGACACGACGATAATTCTCACGTCGAGCGAAGCCGGATCACTCCTGCCGACGATCCGGTCACGTGTCGTGAGCGTTCGCGTTCCGCCGCTCGCCGATTCCGCCGTGCGGGCGTTTCTTGCGCAGCCGGAAGCGGCCGCCGCGGCCGGAAAGGGCGCGACGACGGACGAACTCGTATTGCTCGCGCACGGCGCGCCGGGCACGCTCATCGGCGCGGAGGGGAGCGGCGTCGCGCTCGAACGCGCGCGCAAACTGCTCGACGCGGCGCGGCGCGGGCGCGAGCATGCGTTGAGGGCGGCGTTCGTGCAGGGCAGTTCGAAGGCGCGCGGACAATTCACCGACGTGCTCGACGCGATGACGGTTCTGCTCCACGAACGTTCGCGCGACGCCGCGCAAAAAGGAGATGGCGCCGCGGCGGCGGCCGCCGCGCGCGCGGTACGATTCGTCGAGGAGGCCAAACGCGCGGCGGAGGGAAACGCGATTCCCCAACTCGTGAGCGCGCGGCTGCTCGATCAACTGGCGGAGGCGGGAGCGTGAAAAAGAAGACCGAAGACCGAAGATCGAAGATCGAAGGGCGCAACGCGAAGGACCGCAAACTCTCGCATGTCAACAACGCCGGCGAGGCGACGATGGTGAACGTCGGAGCGAAACTGCCGACGTCGCGTCTGGCGCGCGCGGAAGGGCGGATTCGGATGACGACCGAGGCGCTCAACGCGATCAAATCGAACGCGATCAAGAAAGGCGACGTGCTCGGGGTCGCGCGCATCGCCGGAATTCAGGCGGCCAAGCGCACGGCGGAACTGATTCCGCTCTGCCACCCGCTGTCGCTCACCGACGTGCAGGTCGTGCTCACGATCGACGCGAAGTTTACCGGCATTCGCGTCGAGACCACCGTGAGCACGTCCGGTCAGACCGGCGTGGAGATGGAAGCGCTCACCGCCGCATCCGTTGCGTTGCTCACCGTGTACGACATGGCGAAGAGCGTCGACAAGGGAATGGTGATCGACGGCGTTCGCCTCGTCGAAAAGACCGGCGGAAAAAGCGGGATCTGGCGGCTGCGGCGCGGCGGGCGCGCGCCGCGCTAGCTGTCGCTACCGAAGAGGTTGTTTCGCGTCAATTCGATTCAGAGTTCATGGCTCAAGCTCATTGGTGATAGGTCGGGAGCGTCAATACTCGCCGTTCGAAGCTGTGTGCTTGCAGGTGCTAAAGCCCTCAGCTCCGAAGGACGAGTTCTGACACTCCCGATCCGTGACCTCCGAGCTTGAACTACGAGCTTCCGGCGTTTGCGGACACGTTCACTTTCTTGCGCAGCCCGATCAGCATGCGACGCACTTCGATCACGTCGACTTTTCGCGCTTCGAATAATTCCCGGGGAAGCAGCCCAACGTCGGCGCCGAATTGCAGGTGCGACTCGAGCTCGGAGCACGAACCGATCGCGATCTGACGAAAGCGGGCGAAATCCGCATCGGAGCCGCGGCCGGTCCCTTCGGCGATGTTCGACGGAATTGATTCCGCCGCGCGACGGATCTGGCTGATGAAGGCGGAATTTCCGGCGCGCGGAATGGGGAGCGAGAGGCGATGGATATTCACCGCCAGCCGATACGCCTTTTCCCAAACCGCCAGTTTTCGGAAATCTTGCATACCGCCGAAGCTACGGAATCGGGCTGACGACGCGTCACCGGCCGATTGCGCTCCGTACCATTCGCGTTCCGCGCTCTCCTCGAAGCTCGGAGTTCAAGCTCCTGGGTCACAGGTGGGGCGTGTCAATACTCGCCGTTCGAAGCTCAGTAATGGCAGTTTCAAGAGCTCGCAGCTCCGAAGGACGAGTTCTGACACTCCCGACCCGTGAGTCATGAGCTCGACCTGCCAGTTTCCCGAAACAACGTCCCCGGTGGCGACAGTTAGCTACGGCTTAAATAAAAATGGCGGCCATCGGACATTTGTCCGGTGGCCGCCATCTTCCTCGCCTCCTAGTACTTCATCAACGACAAACCCAGCACCACCGTCTGCGGCAAACCAATCTGATTGATCGGCAGCGCGGCGGTCCCCGACGTCGTGACGTAGTACTTCGTATTGAAAATATTTTCCAGCGAGAGAAACACGCTGAGACCGGGCACGAATTCCTTCGTGATATTCGCGTCGTAGACCTGAAACGCCGGCAGCGTGAATGAGTTGCCGAGCGTCGTATTGCTCCCTTCGTAGCGATACAGCAGCGACCACGTTCCCAGCAGCGGCGAATCGTACGACGCCCGGGCCGCGGCCTTTTGAATCGGCACGCGGCCGATGCGCGCGCCGACGAACACGGTCGCGCTCGGAGACACGCCAGACCCGAGCGTCGTCACGCGATCGTCGTCGTAGTTGTAGCTCGTGCTGAACTGGAAGCGGTCCGTCGGGCGCAGAACCATGTACACCTCGCCGCCAAGACTGCGCGAGGCTTGAACGTTCTCGCGCATTCTCGTCGACGGCTGGCCA
>DASYSH010000315.1:0-3696 GCA_036003525.1 Gemmatimonadaceae bacterium
CGGAACGGCAGCGGCTGCAGCAGCACGGCGTTCACGACGGTGAAGATCGCGAGATTCGCTCCGATGCCGAGCGCCAGTGTGAGCACGGTGATCGTCAGGAACGCGGGGCTTTTCCTCAGTGTTCGCAGCGCATAGCGCAGGTCCTGCAGCAGGCCGTCCATGAATCCTCCTCGGCAAAGCGACCGGTCGATCCGATGATCTCAACGGCGTGAGGGCGAACGACGATCGCCATTATTCGAGTTGTCGTTGCCAATGCCGAACAAAACGTATACCTTTTACGTATACATTTACAAGGGTGACCTGACCGTGCGGGTTCAATCACAGGCCGCAAAGCTGAAGGCCGACAGCGCCGATCCGTATTTGAGAGTGCGCCATCTGCTCGTTCGCGGGCACATACGACCGGGGACCCGCGCTTCGGAATCCTCGCTTGCCACTCATCTGAATGTGAGCCGCACGCCCGTGCGCGAGGCCATCCGCCGACTATTGGCCGAAGGGCTGCTGGTGGCCGATGGCGGCGGTGCGCGGCCGCGCATCGCGGCCGCTCCGGTGGGAACCGCCGATGCCGAGGATCTCTATCAGGCCGTCGGCGCGCTGGATGGCATCGTCGCGCGACGAATAGACCGACTCTCGGTCGCAGCGCGAAAGTCCCTGGCCGCTGCAATGCGAGCGCGACATGCCGCGTTTCGGCGGGCCACTCAGGCGCGTGTGCTCGATTACGGCATCGTGTTCCAGCGGCATAAGGAATTCCATACCGCGCTGCACGACGCGTGTGCCGGACCGACGCTTCGCGCGATGATCGACTTCTTTCAGCCCCGGCTCGACCGATACGAGTGGCTCTACGCGCACTTCATGGCGCCAAATTTGAATGCGACGCTCGTCGAACACGCGGCGATCCTCCGTGCCGTGACCGCCGGTGACGCCAAAGCGGCCGAGCGCGCGGTGCGCGCGAACGCCTTCAACGGCGGCGCCCGGCTGGTGAAGGCTCTCGAAGCTATTGCGCGCACGGACGAGAGCACACTCGCAGACGATAACTGAGGAGGACCCTCGCGCGGCCGGGACACGGTTGACATCCGGGCATATAGTACGATATCGTACTACATGCCGCGCCGCCGGAATACCGCGAGCCCCTTTCGGGTTCTCTCACCGATCCATCAAGCCAATCGTCAGGCGGGCCTGTACATCGACGGTCTGCTCGCGGAGTTTGGAATTTCCGCGCAGGAAGGACAGTTGCTGGCGTTCGTCGCCGCGCGCGACGGCGTACCGGTCACCGCGATCGTCCGTCTCTTGGGCGTGCCGAAATCGACCATGACGAGCCTGCTGCACCGGCTCGAGCGCGCCAAACTCCTCATGCGCGATGCGAACCCGCAGGATGCCCGCTCGGCGCTGTTGTTCGTGACCGTGAAAGGCCGCCGCGCCGGCGCGCTGGCTCGCGAACGCGTGCTGGAACTCGAACGCAGAATTCAGTCGCGAGTGTCCGCGGCCGATATGCGCGCGCTCGCGCGAATCGTCGGCGCCGTGACGGCGGAAACCGGCATCGATCTCCCGGGCGAAGCCCCGCGCCGCGATCACTCATAGCCGAGGAATCAATGGATCCCAAAGTTCTGTCGTTCCAATTCGCCATCGGGGCATTCGTGCTCGACCGCAATCTCGCCGGCATAACGCACGACGACAGTCTGCGCGCTCCGCAGCCCGGCGGGAATACGATGAACTGGATCGTGGGTCATATCGTTCGCACCCGCAATCAAGCGCTCGGCCTGCTCGGGCAATCGCCGGTTTTTGACGATTCAGATTTCGAACTGTATGGCGCGAACGGCTTCGATCCGGGTCGCGCGCTCCCGCTTGATGAACTGAAGCGGCGGTTTGACGTGCTCGGTCCCACGCTCGCCGCCGCTCTAGAGAAGACGACAGGCGCTCAGCTCGACGCCGCCGCGCCATTCAGTCCGACCGGCAATCCCGGCGAGACCGTGGGAACGCTGATTGCGAGCATTGCGTTCCACGAGGCGTACCATCTTGGTCAGACAGGGCTGGCTCGGCGGCTGCTCGGAAAGCGGGGAGCGCTCCTCGCCCCCGGCGAGAGCGGGCACGAATCGGATCCGGTGTGATCGAGAGCATTAGTCAGAATGCGCGCGGCGGCTTTTGAAATAGGGCGTTTGCGCGGTTGAGGTCGGTTGTCTCGCTTGCCAACGGCGTTCGCATCAGTCGCCTGCGCGCCCGACACCAAGCATCCGGCGAACAACCGCCGCCCCGAGCGGCGAGTTCGCCGCGCGAATCCCGAAATCGCGTGCAGCGAGTTTGATCTTCGTGTGAGGCGCCACCCAGTTCGCCATGCGTTGCCCGACGACTTGAGCGCGCTCCACTGCCGGCCGCATTCGCTTCTCATATGCATGCAGTCCGCGCACCACATCCCTTCCGGCGTTCGCCAGCTCCTGTGAAAGAGTGCGAGCACCGAGCATCGCGAGCGATGCGCCCTGCAGCCCCAACGGGGAGACGCAGTGACTCGCGTCGCCGACGAGCACAATCCGACCGACGCTCCATTTTGGAAGTGCGATCTGCGCCACTGCATCGTAGTGAAGGTCGGTTGCCTCGCCGATCTGATCGATGATTGCAGGTGCCAGCCAGGTGAACCCGGCGAACGCCTTGCGGAGCACTCGCTGAACGACCGCCGGCGTCCGATTCAGCAGTGTGTGTTCTCTCTCATGGACGAACACGGCGCTGAGGCGCCCACCGCCAAGCGGTGAGATGGTCAACTGCCGTCCAAGCGCAGTCATGATTTGCGACTCCGCGCCGATCAGCGTGCAGATATGCGGACTCGTCATCGTAAACGCGGCGGCATCGAATCCGAGGTATCGTTCGGTCTCTCCGCTTAGCGCGGGCGTCAATCGGCGTGTGGTCGAGTGGAGTCCGCCGGCGCCTACGACGAGATCGAAATATTCAAGCCGCCCCTCATCCGTGAGCGCACCCACGTGACGGCCATCGTCGCGGAGCGACAGGAGCGAGCGCGCGAACCGAACGTCGCAGTCGCCGAAAACGCGACCGAGCAACTGCTGCTCGAGGTCGCCCCGGGTCACGGTTACGCGCTGGGTAGTGAAAAGGCGACGCTTCAGCGTCTCGGGAGACTGCTCAAAAAGCATGGACCCCTTCGGGTTCTTGAACGCGCACCGAGGGATCGTTCGCCGGAGGGCCTGAAGGCTCGTCGCCATCTGCATCTGCCGGGCTACCTCGTAACCCGATCCATAAAGGTCTATGAGAAAGCCGGCGTCACGGGGTCTTGGGGATCGCTCGATAACGACGACGTCGATGCCAATTCGCTTCAACCAGTACGCCGTGCAAAGTCCCGCGATCCCCGCGCCAACGACCAGTGCGCGCATTTGCAAGTCCTTTGGAGAGAACGGCCGCTCTCGTGAGTGGTTACCAGCGTGTCATGTGCGTCCACGCGCGCTCAAGGTCGCCGGCGTTGGCGACGATGATGAGGCGATCACCTTGACTGAATGTCAGATCCGGCCGCGGCGCGAGCATGTGCTCACCGCGAATCACTGAAACGACTGTCATTCCCTCCATCTCGAGCTGCGCCGCGTTCTCGGCCATCGTCCTGCCGACGAACGGACTGTCCGCGCGCAGAACTCCGACGGCGAGACGACGCTCGCCCGGCAGATCGACCGCCGCCCCGGAACGGAGAATTGACACGAGTTCGCCGGC
>DASYSH010000316.1:0-2022 GCA_036003525.1 Gemmatimonadaceae bacterium
TAGAGTTCCGCGCGCAGATCCCGCGCGACCCATTCGCCGAGTACGGCCATGTAGCGCAGGCGCACGTGCGCGGCGGCTTGACGGACGAGATAGAGCGCCGCCATCGCGCTCACCGCGATCCACGCCATGCCCGCCGCGGTCTCGCGCGCCAAGCGTCCGTCCTGCGCGGGACGCACGACTTTGTCGATGAGGTATCCCGCGATGTACGGCGGAATGAGACTCAGAAACGTGATGACCGCCGCGGCCGAGAGTCCGAGCGCGAGCTGCCTTCTATATGGTAGGAGGTAGCTGAGCAGCCGGAGAATGACGCGCGACTCGCGTCCGGAGACGAGCGCCTGCGCTTCGCGCACCGGGCGCGCGACAGCATCGGCATAGAGATGATCGGCGTCATCGGACGAAACCTTCGTCAAGCGTCCCGCAATCGCTTCGTCGAGGACGAAGCGAATGTTCTCGAACGCGCCGCGCTGCCGTTGCGTGTAGCGCACGACGGCGAGCGGCGGATCGTCGGGACAGCCGAGTAGGACGAGCGTGTTCGCGCTCAGACCGGGCGATTCGCGCACGGCTTGTATGCGCGCGCGCTCGATCGAGCACACCTTCTCGCCGGGACGCGCGAGCGCGACGTGCGTGGGGCCAAGCGCGAGCCACGATTCGGTGAGTTTGAGCGAGCCATCGAGGTCGGCGAGCGCGTAGAGCTGCACCGGCTGGTCGCCCCATTCGCGTTCGATGTACGCGCGCAGATCAGGCGGCAGTTGCGCCGGCTGGCCTAAGTATCGTGTAATGATTTCTCTATTCATGATCGTGATCCGCTGAATGGGGGCAGCAAAAAGGCCTTTCGGATTGGCTGCACCCGAAAGGCCGGATCACGAAGAGACAATCGCGGGCTTCTAGGGTGCTCGGCCTCGGGGCGTATCAACGCCGGAAATCGCGGCTCCAAGGCGCAATACGCCCTGGCGCGCGAATGCGATCGGCACGAGCCGACGCATCGAGGTGGAGTGGTAGGAAGCCTGTATCAAGGTTGGTTCCGTTGCGGGTCTTGTTTCAACATACGTCGAGTCTCGCGATCGAGCAAGCTCCCACGCGGGCTGCTGACGAACCGGCGGTCGGCGCCGTTGACATCAAGGAGACGACAACAACGCGCATCGACGGGAAAGCGACGTCGCCGCAATACAGCATCACGATCGACCTGAAAGGGCTCACGATGCCGAGCGCGGTGGGACCGGTCACCGGCTCGAAGAAGATGCCCATGACCATTGGCGGGCATCAGATGGACGCGCTTGTGAATTGGACGATTAGCCCAATTCGGTAAGGCGGCCAGAACCCAGCAGCTCTATTCTGAATGGAGCAACGGCGACGAGCGACCGCGTCGGCGCTCATTCCGGCAACAAAACGGTGGCGGAGCCGGAGCGGTCGCCGGACATTTTGAGAGGTGCCGATCTCGCCCGGCGATCCCATCCACGCGTTCCGCCACCAGCTCGCGCGGGAAATCACGCGGTCTCTTGGGCCGATGGCGCAGCATTGTATCGCACCCGCCTACGGGATTCCCCAACCACGCATGTCGGAGTTGTGCCGCGGATTGGTGGACCGTTGCAGTGTGGAATGGTTGATCCGTCGCATTTATGGTTTGGGCGGATCGGTGACGATCACCGTGGCTCTCGGCGACGTGCAGCGAGAATGGACGGTGCGGCAGTTCGTGCGCGTGCGCGCGGCGCGATCAGCCGGAAGCGCAGCGGGAGGTGGGGAAAGGCAAGCGAGCAGCGGGAGGCGCAGAGCCGGCGGTGGGAAGCGGAAAGCGGGAGGTCGGAGGCCGGAGGCGGAAAGCGGGAGGCCGGCGGCGGCGGGCGGAGCGGGAGGCCCGATCGCCTCCGACGCGACGCTTATTCCAAATTTGGAATGAGCGCGGCGCATCTCAGAAGTGACCGAGTGACTCAGCCCGTTCAGAAATGACTGAGCGACCCAGCCGTTCAGAAGTGACCGAGCGACCCAGACCGTTCAGAAGTGACCGAGTCACCCAGCGCGTCCAGA
>DASYSH010000317.1:0-3154 GCA_036003525.1 Gemmatimonadaceae bacterium
CCGTAACGAAGATCGAAAGATCGGGGATTGGAAGATCGAAGCGGGGGTCGGCTCTGGCCGGCCCCCGCTTTGATTTCGTCCACGAGTTCGATGTCGAGATAAGTTAGATTCAAACTTCTATCCTCCATCTTCGGCCTTCCATCATGTCTTTGCCCAACAAGCAGCCCTGGTCGAGCGTCAAACTCGAAGTTCTCACCCCGATGCTCTCGCGTCGCGTCCTCACCGCAGAGAAGGCGATGATCGCGCAGGTTTATCTCAAGAAGGGCGCGATCGTAAAAGCGCACGAGCATCACAACGAGCAGATCACGTACATCCTCGAGGGCGGACTGCGTTTCTGGCTCGGTGAAAACGCGGACAAGGCGCCGAATGGCGAATACGTCGACGTGATGGCCGGTGAAGTGCTGCTAATTCCGGGTGGGTTGCGTCACCAGGCCGAGGCGCTGTCGGATACACTCGATCTCGACGTGTTCACGCCACCGCGCGAAGACTGGCTGAACGGATCGGACGCGTACATTCGCGAGCAGAAGTAGCAGTATGGATCTCGGACTTTCAAAGCGGGTCGCGCTCGTCTGCGGAGCGAGCAAGGGAATCGGTTATGCGTGCGCGGAGGAATTCGCGCGCGAAGGCGCGCAGGTCGCGATCGTCGCGCGCGATGCGAATGCCGTCGCGGCGGCCGCCGCGAAGATTTCAAAATCCGGCGGAAAGGTTTTTTCGATTGTCGCGGATTTGAGCACGAGTGAAGGCACCGCAGCGACGGTCGCGAAAGTGCTGGAGCACTACGGACGTGTGGATGTGCTCGTCACGAACACCGGCGGACCCACTCCCGGTCCCGCACTCTCGCACGACTGGGCGGCGTGGACGAAGGCGATCGAACTGCTGCTGCGGAGCGCGGTCGAACTCACGCGCGCACTCGTGCCGGGAATGCAGGAACGGAAATGGGGACGCGTCATCGGCATCACGTCGATCGCCGTGAAAAAACCGGTGGCGAGCCTGGTGCTCTCGAACAGTTTGCGCGCGGGAGTGACGGGATACTATCGCACGCTGGCGAACGAAATCGGCATCGACGGCGTGACGGTGAACACGGTGCTGCCGGGCTACGTCGCGACGGAGCGACTCGAGCAGCTCGCCGAGGCGACGGCCAAGCGCACGGGAGCGTCGCGCGAGAGCATCACTGATTCGTACAAAGATGGGACGCCGGTCGGACGGGTGGGAACGCCGGAAGAGATCGCTTCTGTCGTGGCGTTCCTGGCTTCGGAAAAAGCTTCTTTTGTAACGGGGCAGGCGCTCCTTGTTGATGGAGGGAGGTCGGGGACGCTCTTCTAACGGAGAGAGGGGAACGCCGTTGCGGTTATGCGGTATCCGCGCGTTTCCGTGTAATCCGTGGCAAAAGCGGTTGCAGTTATGCCGTATCCGATCAAATCATCCAAATCCGCCTGAATGAGCGGCGAGAAGTAGGGAGAAGCAGCGAGAACCGATTACCTTTCGGATCACTCAGATCCGGATCCTAATGTCGTTTAGTTCACTTCAGCTCCATCCCAATCTCCAAAAAGGCCTCAAGGAGATGGGCTACACCCGCCCGACTCCAATTCAGGCCGACGCCATTCCACCCGCGCTCGAAGGCCGCGATGTCCTCGCGTGCGCGATGACGGGCAGCGGCAAGACCGCGGCGTTCGTTCTTCCGATCCTCCACAAGCTTATCGACCGCCCGCGTGGCACCACGCGCGCGCTCGTGCTCACGCCCACGCGCGAACTCGCGGCGCAGATTCTCCAGAGCATCAACGATCTCGCCGTCCACACACCCCTCACGGGTGCGGCGGTTTTCGGCGGCGTCGGAATGGGACCGCAGGAACACGCGTTTCGCAGCGGGGTCGATATCATTGTCGCCACGCCGGGGCGGCTGCTCGACCACTTTCGCTCGCCGTACGCGAAACTCGCCGGCCTCGAATACCTCGTGCTCGACGAAGCCGATCGCATGCTCGATATGGGTTTCCTCCCCGATATCCGCCGCGTGATCAAGCACCTGCCGCCCAAACGGCAGACGCTGTTTTTCTCCGCGACCATGCCGCCACCGATCGCGTCGCTGACGCGCGAGATGCTGCACGATCCGGTCACGCTTAATGTCGAGCGCGAGTCGAAGCCGGCTGTTGGAATTACCCAGGCCGTCTATCCGGTCACGCAGGATCTGAAGTCGGCGCTCCTCCTCGCGCTGCTCACCCGCGGCGACATGAAAGAGGCGCTGGTGTTCACGCGCACCAAGCATCGCGCGAACCGCATCGCCGAATACCTCGTGCGCCACGGAATTAAGGCCGAGCGAATCCACGGCAATCGCTCGCAATCGGCGCGCACGGCCGCGCTCGCCGGCTTCAAGGACGGCACATACCGCGTGCTCGTCGCCACCGACATCGCCGCGCGCGGAATCGACGTCGAAGCGCTCGGCCACGTCGTGAATCTCGACGTGCCCGCCGCGCCGGAGGATTACATCCATCGCGTCGGCCGCACGGCGCGCGCGGAATTGAAGGGCGATGCGTTCACGTTCGTCGCGCCCGACGAAGAAGCGGATTTGCGCAACATCGAACGCGCGATCGGCCGCCGCCTACCCCGCGTGACGGTTCCGGATTTCAACTACAGCGCGAAACCGGAGGGCAAACTGGAAATTCCGCTGGCCGAGCGTCTCGCGAAGCATCGCGCCCACAAGGCCGGGGATCGCATGCGCGCCGCGGAAAATGCGAAACGTCGCGGCGGCGCGCCCGCGGGCGGACATCGCGGGCCCGGCGGCTCCGGCGCAGGCCGCGGCGGGCGCGGCGGCGGCCGGGCGCGGTAGCATGATCCGTTTTGCGAGGCTCGCAGCGGCAGCGGCGGCGCTTGTATCCGTCGCGTCCGTCGCGCGCGCGCAAAAAGATCTGCCGCCCGTTCCCAAGAATTATTCGTCGATCATCGGCGTGGTCGACGACAGCATTCGCGGCGGCCGCCTGATCGGCGCGGTCGTCACGGTTGTCGGCACGGACCGCAAGGGCGTGTCCGACATCAACGGAATTTTTCAAGTCGACAGCATCACGCCGGGGCTGCATCAGGTGTCGGTGACGCATCCGCTCCTCGACACGCTCGGACTGCAAATCATAACCGGGTCGTTCACGCTGGAAGCCGGCTCGAGGCA
>DASYSH010000318.1:0-5322 GCA_036003525.1 Gemmatimonadaceae bacterium
ACCGGCACGATCTCCGGCGAGAAGCGTCCGGCATTGCGCGCGGAAGCCGCTTTCTGCTGCGACCGGAGCGCAAACGCGTCCTGATCCTCGCGCGACACGCCGTACTGCTCGGCAACATTCTCTGCCGTCTGTCCCATCGAATCGGTTCCGTATTTCGCCTTCATCGCCGGATTTACAAAGCGCCAGCCGAGCGTCGTGTCGAAGAATTCGAGGTCGCGTCCAAACGGCTTCGCGGATTTCGAGAACACATACGGCGCGCGCGTCATGCCTTCGACACCGCCGGCGACGTACAAATCGCCCTCGCCGATCTTGATTCCGCGCGCGGCGCTCGCGACCGCGCTCAATCCCGATGCGCAGAGGCGGTTCACCGTCTCCCCCGGCACACCGGCCGGCAGTCCGGCGAGGAGGAGCGCCATGCGCGCGACGTTCCTGTTGTCTTCGCCGGCCTGATTCGCGCAGCCGAGTATGACGTCCGCAACTTGATCGGGCGGCGCGGCGGGATTTCGCGCGACGAGCGCGCGAATCACATGCGCGGCGAGGTCATCGGCGCGCACTTCACTCAGCGCGCCGCCAAGATTTCCAATCGGCGTGCGCACGCCGTCGATGATGAATGCGTCGGTCACGGTTTTTGGCGGGGGATCGATTGTTTCGTTGAATGCGTCGTCATGAAAAATCGCTGACTTTCGTTCCTGCCTTCACCGCGCGCCGCAGCAGAACGCTCGCGCGATACCGGTCTTCGCCGTACTCGGCATGGAGTTCGTCTATTTTTCGCAGGATTTTCGCGGGTCCGATCGCATCGCACCACGCGAGCAATCCCTGCGGATAATTCACGCCCTTCGTCATCGCCGTGTCGATATCCGCGGCCGACGCGATCCGCAGATACAACGCATCGACCGCTTCGTTCATCAGCATCGCGATCACGCGGTCGGAGATGCGTTCGCCGAGCGCAGCATCCTCGACCGGAGCGGGCATCACGGCACCGTCGCGATAATCGTAGTAGCCGGATTTGGTTTTACGCCCGAGGCGGCCGCTCTCGACGAGCCTGCGCTGCGTGAGCGCGGGTTTGTAGCGGGGATCGAAGAACATTCCCTCGAACACCGAGCTGCTGACGGCATAGTTCACATCGTTGCCGATGAAGTCCATGAGTTCGAACGGGCCCATGCGAAATCCGCCGACCTGTTTCATCGCCCAGTCGATGGTCGCGCAATCGGCAATTCCTTCCTCGAGCAGGCGCAGCGATTCTCCATAGAACGGCCGCGCGATTCGATTCACGATGAATCCGGGCGTGTCCGTCGCGAGCACCGTGGTTTTGCCCCACGAATCAACGAGCGCTCGCGCGGCGGTGGTGACGACTTCGCTCGTCGAAAGCGCGGGAACGATTTCGACGAGCGGCATCACCGGCGCGGGATTGAAAAAATGAATTCCGACGACGCGCTCGGGATTCACCGGCGCCGACGCGAGCGACGCGATCGAGAGCGACGATGTGTTCGTCGCGAGAATCGCCGCGGGCGCGACGACGCCTCCGAGCGCCGCGAACAGCGCGCGCTTCACCCCGAGATCTTCGACGACCGCCTCGATCACGACGCCGCACTCTTTGTAGATCGAAAGGTCGCGCGCGAGAAGCGCATCGACGAATGAAATCCTGCCGAGCAGTTCGTCCTTTGCCGCGCCCGTCATTTTTCCCTTCTCGACGAGCTTGGCGAGCGACGCGGTCATCGCGTCGCGCGCTTTGGCCGACGCACCGGCTTTGGAATCGCTGATCACGACGCGATGTCCGGCCGCGGCGGCGATTTGCGCGATGCCGGCTCCCATGGCGCCGGCTCCGACCACGCCGACGACAGTTCCCGATTCACGCGTCACAGTCACTCCTTACCGTCATGATCAGCGTCCCGTGAAATTCGGTTTGCGCTTTTCGAGAAACGCCTTCACGCCCTCGGCGTAATCCGCGCTCTTCCCCGCCTCGCGCTGCAATTCTTCCTCGTAGTCGAGCTGCGCGGCGAGATCGACGCCAAGCGAGCGGTTGAATCCGCGCTTGATCAGTCCGAGCGCGCGCGTGGGCTGCGTCGCGAGATGCTTCGCCGTCGCGAGCGCGGCGATCATGAGCTCCGCGGGATCGCACACTTTGTACACGAGTCCCCATGCGAGGGCCTGATCGGCGCCGACCTTCTCGCACAGCATCGTGAGCGCAGTCGCACGGTGCAGCCCGACGAGGCGCGGCAGAATGAACGTGCCGCCGCTGTCGGGAATCACGCCGATCTTCGCAAACGATTGAATGAAGGTCGCGGTGCTCGCAGCGAACACGATGTCGCACGCGAAGGCGAGATTCGCGCCGGCGCCGGCCGCCGTGCCGTTCACGGCGCAAACAACCGGCTTTTCGAGCGAGCGGATCGCGAGCACGACGGGATTCCACGACGTGCGGACGAAGTCACCCAGATCGGGGAGCGCACCGTCCTTGGGCATCGCTTCGGCGAGATCCTGACCCGCGCAGAATCCGCGGCCCGCGCCTGTGAGAAGCACTGCGCGCACCGAGCCGTCCGCCGCGATACCGGTTAGTGCGTCGCGCAGCGCGTGCGCCATTTCGGCGTTGAAGCTGTTGAGGACATCCGGACGATTGAGCGTGATCGTCGCGACGCCGTCGGCGGTGGAGCAGATGATCGAATCGGTCGCCATCTTTTCGCGGTTTTCGAGGGCTGGGGAGTCGTTCGGACGCGACTTAAAACATAGCGCCGGAGCGCGCCGCGGAGCGGCCGCACGGCAGGCGGCGACGGATGCGAGCGCCGGACCGGGGGATTAACGTTGGAAGGGCGAACGCCGTCCCCCACTTAGGTGTCTACATCTATAAGGGTAAGGCGCTGCACGGCTGGAAAGAGGGTCGAGCGGCGAACCGTCCGGACCGATTCCGTGTCCAATCCCACAACTTTCACGACGACCACTACATGACGCGCAATCGTTTCCGCCGGTCAGTTGTCGCGCGCCGCATGCGCCCGGGCTTTACGCTCATCGAAATTCTCGTGGTGATCGTGGTGATCGCCATTCTCGCGACGCTCGTCGCGCCGAATATTTTCCAGAACGTCGGCGCCGCGAAGAGTGCGACCGCGAAGAGCCAGATCGAAATGCTTGGCGCCGCGCTCGATGCCTACCGCCTCGACAACGGGTCGTACCCCACGACGCAGCAGGGACTGAACGCGCTGTGGGAAAAGCCGACCATCGATCCTCCGGCGAATTGGCGCGCGCCGTATCTGCGCAAAGCCGTGCCGATGGATCCGTGGAACCACGCATATGTCTACGTGTTCCCGGGTGAGCAGAATCCGAACGGCTACGACCTCATTTCGTACGGCGCCGACGGCGTACCCGGCGGTGAGGGCGAAAACGCAGATATCCTGAGCTGGAAGTAGGCGGGGCGCTCCGGCGTCAGGCCGACGGCACATGCCTACTTTCGCGTACCAGGCGGTCAACGGCGCCGGCAAGCGGCTGCGCGGCCTCGAAGACGCGGCCACTCCCGGCGCGCTGTCGCGCTCGCTCGAGGAGCGCGGGCTGCTCGTGCTCGAGGTGTCGGAGTCGACCGGCGCAGCCGCGGGCGCTCGCGGCGGATTCAAATTCGGGCGGCGGCGCGAGGTCCTCGAAGTGACGCGCGCGATGGCCGCACTGCTGCCCGTTGGAATGCCGCTCGCGCAGGCGCTCAACGCCGCGAGCGCCGTGACGAGCGGCGAAGTGCGCGACGCCATCACGCAGGTCCGCACCCGGGTCGAGCGCGGCGAAACGCTTTCGTCTGCGCTCGCCGCATATCCGCAGCTGTTTTCGCCGCTGTATGTCGGCCTCGTTCGCGCGGGTGAGCGCAGCGGCGACGTCGACAATTCGTTCGCGCGGCTGTCCGATCAACTCGAGCGCGACGAAGAACTTCGCGGCCGGATAGTTTCCGCCGCGATCTATCCGCTCCTGCTTGCGTGCGCGGGCACGATCGCCGTGACCGTCCTGCTCTTTTTCGTCCTGCCGCGATTCGTCACACTGCTGGCGGGGAGCGGGGCGAAACTTCCGGCCTCGACGCGCATGCTGCTCGCGGTCTCGACCGGCCTGCACCGCTTCTGGCCCGTGCTGTTTCTCGTGCCGCTCGGCATTGCCGCGCTCGCGGCATGGGCGCGCAACACCGACGACGGGCGCCGCACACTTTCGAGCACGCTGCTCGCGCTGCCGCTCGTGAAAACGCTGCGACAGTATGCGCTCGCCGCGCGATTCGCGCGTCTCGTCGGCGTACTGCTCGGCGGTGGCGCGCCGCTGCTCGCCGCGCTCGACGATACCATCGATTCGATCGGAGACCCGGTTGCGAAGGACGACGCCGAGCGGATTCGCACGAAAGTGCGCGAAGGCGTCTCGTTGCGCGCGGCGGTCGCGGACAGCCCCGTGTATCCGCCGTTGCTGTCGCAGCTGATCGGCGTTGGCGAGGACGCGGGGCAGCTGCGCACATTCCTGCTGAAGGCGGCCGAAATTTTCGAGGAGCGAACCGAACGCGCGACACAGCGGCTCGCCGCGCTCGCGGAGCCGGCGATGATCGTGGTGTTCGGCGCGATCGTCGCGTTCGTTGCGCTGTCGCTGCTGCAGGCGATTTACGGCATCAACGCGAACTCGTTCAAATGATCGGACTTCGGTCGTCGGTCGGTGGTCCGCCCGTTCGCGGGCGCGGCGGGTTCACGCTGATCGAAATGGCCATCGTGCTCGCGATCATGGCGGTGAGCGCGATGCTCGTCGCGCCGGCGCTCTCGCGCATGGGTCAGGGAAAACCGCCCGCCGTCGGCGACGACGTGATCAAGCTGCTCACCGACGCGCGCACGATCGCGATCAGCCGTAACGAGACGGTCACGCTGCGTCTCGATCCGGTCTCGGGACGTTATCGCGCGGATACCGTCGGAGTTTCCGGCAGCGGCGAACTCGGCGAAGGCGCGATGACGCTCGGCGCGCAGGAAGTTTTGGTGACCGATCTTCCGCGCCTCGTCTATGTCTTTCATCCGACCGGGTCCACGTTCGCGGACACCGTGCTCGTGCGCGGCGCAGGGTCGTCCGTGCTCGTTTCGGTCGATCCGTGGAACGGAGTGGCATATGCCGCCTCGCGCTAGGCGCGGCGTAACGCTGTTCGAGGCGGTGGCCG
This sequence comes from Gemmatimonadaceae bacterium, assembly GCA_036003525.1. GTDB lineage: Bacteria > Gemmatimonadota > Gemmatimonadetes > Gemmatimonadales > Gemmatimonadaceae > Fen-1231. The sequence continues at coordinate 5,141 of DASYSH010000318.1, forward strand.
CGCTCGCCGTCGTCGGAACGGTCGCGGTCTCCGCGCTTTCGGCCGCGTCCGGCGAAATGCGCACCGCCGCGCGCGCGCGCCGCGCGCTCGAGGTCGAGGCGCTCGCGACGTCGCGTCTGGATTTTCTCGCGCTGATGAACGATCAGCAGTTGCAGAACCTTCCCGATTCGGTCGCGAAAGGA
>DASYSH010000319.1:0-6061 GCA_036003525.1 Gemmatimonadaceae bacterium
CATCGTCACATCATCGGCTTTTGGTTCGCTCGCAAATCGCGGGATCGTCCCGGTGCTCGACTGGCGGGTGCTCGCGTTCGCATTGGCGCTCACCGCGATCGTCGCTCTCGGCACCGGGTTCATTCCCGTAGTCGCGCTCGGCCGCGCCGGCCGCGCGTCCGACGCGGGCGAATCGCCGAAAGTGTCTGTCGGGCGCACGCGCGTTCAGAGCGCGCTGCTCGTCGTCCAAGTGGGAGCGGCGCTCACTCTGCTGACTGGCGCGGGAATTCTAGGGAAGGAACTGCTGCGTCTTCAGAAGCAGGGGTTCGGGATCGATGCGACCAACATCACCTTCTTCCAGAACGTGCACAGGCCATTCGGCGCGTCGGCCATGACCGGCGCGGAGTTTCGCGATGAGGTCGTACGGGAACTCGGGCGAATTCCCGGAGTGTTGTCCGTTTCCGTGATCGAGTTCTTCAACAACGACGGCTTTTATCCTGTCGGCGAGCCCGCGAAAGCTGGACGTACGATTTTCGACCATCAGGACATCGCGGTGAACCGGGGATTCTTGAAGATGCTCGGCATCCCCTTGCTGCGCGGCCGCGACCTTTCCGACGCCGACTATGCGAGCGCGTCACCGGTGGCTCTGGTGAGCAGCGCGACCGCAAACGCATTCTGGCCCGGTGAGGATCCGCTTGGCAGGCAAATCGTCGTGCCGCCGGTGAAGAGGCGGGGCGACACGACCAAGGTTGAACCAGTTACGGTGACGGTCGTAGGAGTCGTGGGCAATCTCCGAATGGGAAGAGTGCTCGGCCCGCCGCCCATGTCTCTGTTACGACCGAACGGCGCCAAGGCGGGCATGACGAATTATTACGTGAGAACTGCGAAAGACCCTGAACTCACGCTGCCCGCAATTCGCCGCGAACTGCACGCGCTGCAGCAAATCCCGATGAGCCGCACGTTGTACGGCAGCCTTCAAGAGATCGGAGTGAATCGGCAATTGTCGGAGCAGCGCGTGACCACACGCGCGCTGATCGCGTTCGCAGCGGTCGCACTACTCCTCGCGACTCTCGGCATTCACGGCCTCGTCGCCTACTCGGTCGCGCAGCGCACCCGTGAGATCGGAGTGCGCATGGCGCTGGGCGCCGAAGCGAGCAGCGTGTTGCTGCTCGTGACGAAACGCGAACTCCGCCTCGCTGCCATGGGAATCGCGTTCGGCATCGCCGGAGCGTTCGTGCTCACTCAAGCGATTCGCGTGATGCTCTATGGGACGAGTCCGACCGATCCCACGGTTTTCATCGGATCGGCCGCGCTGCTCGCGACCGTTATGGTGGTCGCGAGCTATCTCCCGGCGCGGCGCGCGACGCGAGTCGATCCCATGGTGACGCTGCGCGTCGATTGACCTTCCGCATGGCGCCGCGCGCCGATTCGATATAGCGTCACGTAGCGCACTTCCGTCAGGAGGCCCATGCGATTTCCGCTCGTGGTCATGCTCGCCGCTGTCTCCGCGTCCGCGAACGCTCAAGCGATGAACTTGGGTCGCGCCGCCGTCGCGGCGGACTCGGTTCCGTCCTCGGTGCAACTCGCCGAAGCACAAGGCGCCCGATTCCCGATCGCACCCGCCGCCGAGCTCTCGCAGTACTCATTGCGGACCGCACAATTTCCGGGAACGTCCGACCATCGATGCGTCGAAGCCGGCGAGGCCTTTCGCATTCGCTCTGGCGACTTCACCGTCGCGGGATTCAGCGTGTACCGCGGCGTTTGGCACACCGGCTGGGGAAAATTGAATTGGATGCCGTATCATCCGCAGCCCGCGAACCCCGGACAGCTCGTCGTCCGCGCAACGCGCCTCGATGACCCGACGAAGCAATGGATCTTCGAGCGGGAAGGCGGCATGGCACACGCTCCCGGCGCGAATCTCGATTACAGCTATCCATCCGCATTCTATCTGCCGAGTCCCGGCCGCTGGATGCTCGTCGCGACGGCCGGAACGAACTGGGGATGCTTCATTTATAATTTGTCATGAATCGCTCGTGCCCCTGCTGATGGAGCGGTTCATCCTACCGCAGCAGAGGATTTCGCATGACCGACGCGCTCGCCGGACCTGATCTCGCCAAAGGCGTCGTTGCTTCGACGATCGCCGACGGCGCGATGCTACTCGGCCATGCGCTCGGCGAACCCGTGCTGCTCGCGCGGCGCGGCAACGAATTTTTCGCGATCTCGGCGACATGCACGCATTATGGCGCGCCGCTCTCCGACGGACTGATCGTCGGCGACACGATTCGCTGCCCATGGCATCATGCGTGTTTCAGCCTGCGCACGGGCGAAGCGCTTCGCGCGCCGGCGCTCGATCCGGTCGCATGCTGGCGCGTCGAGCGACGCGATGACCTCGTCGTCATCGCGTCGAAAGTTGATCATATGCCTCCGCGCGGCATTGAAAAGCGCCCGGGCATCCCGGATTCGGTGGTGATCGTCGGCGGAGGCGGCGCCGGAAACGCGGCCGCGGAAATGCTGCGCCGTCTCGGATACGCGGGCCGTATTACGATGCTCAGCGCCGATTCATCGCCGCCGTGCGATCGGCCCAGTCTCTCCAAGACGTTTTTGTCTGGCGCCGGCAATGAAGATTCCGTCCCGCTCAGGCCGGCAGAGTTCTATAAAGAACAGCGCATCGAACTGAAGCTCGGCACGCGCGTCACGTCGATCGACACCCGTAATCGCGCGGTGAAACTCGCAGATGGTTCGAGTCATGCATTCGATGCCCTGCTCCTCGCCACAGGAGCGGAACCGATACGACTCGATACTCCGGGAGCGGATCTCCCGCACGTTCATTATCTGCGCACCTTCGCCGACAGCCGCGCGATCGTCGCCGCCGCGCTCAGTGCGAAACACGCGGTTGTCATCGGCGCGAGCTTCATCGGACTCGAAGTGGCGGCTTCACTCCGCGCGCGCAATGTCGCCGTCGACGTCGTCGCGCCGGAAGCAGTGCCCATGCTCAAGATCCTCGGCGAGCAGGCCGGCACATTCATTCGAACGCTGCACGAACAGCACGGCGTGACGTTCCACCTCGGCACCACCGCGACGTCGATCGACAAACAGAACATCACCCTTAAAGACGGCCGGCAACTGCCCGCCGATCTCGTCGTCATCGGCGTCGGTGTTCGTCCGTCGCTCGCACTCGCGGAACAGGCCGGCCTCGCGATCGATCGCGGAGTCGTCGTGAACGAATATCTGGAGACGAGCGTTCCCGGAATTTTCGCGGCCGGTGACATCGCGCGCTGGCCCGATCCGCATTCCGGCGAACGGATCCGCGTCGAGCATTGGGTCGTCGCCGAGCGTCAGGGGCAGACGGCCGCGCGCAACATTCTCGGCGAGCGCGCGACATTCGACTTCGTGCCCTTCTTCTGGACGGATCAGTACGACTTCAGTCTCGCGTACGTCGGTCATGCTGAACGGTTCGATGAGGCAAAGCTCGATGGCCGGTTGAACGCGGACGCTCGCGATTGCACGATCAGCTACATGCAGGGCGGCAAGAAGTTGGCGGCGGCGGCGTTCGTGTACCGCGATCTGGATGGACTAAAAGCCGAGGTCGAGTTCGAACGGAGCTGGCTCGGCGGCTCGCCTGCAACCGGGCCCAATGTGTACGGCGTGATAATCCCGCCGCCATAACGCTTCGCGGTCTCAGTGAAAATCGCGCGACTGATGCGAGACCTGCTCCGCCTCCAGCTCGAAGAACTCCCGCCCCACCACGTTGATCGCGATCCCCTGCTTCTCCACTCTCCCGCGAATCAGCACGAACTGCGCGCGCTTCACGACGTCCTCGTTCGGCTCCACGAGATTCTTCGACACGACCACGTTCATGAATCCGTGCTCGTCCTCGAGCAACAGGAAAATCGTCCCATTCGCCGTGTGCGGACGCTGACGCACCACCACCATCCCCGCGACGGACACTTCACTTCCGTTCCGCGCACGCTCCAAATCGCGGCTGTCCTTCACGCCCTCGCCGCGCAGTCGTTCGCGCAGCGCCATCATCGGATGACCGTGAATGCTCGTGCCGGTCGAGTGATAGTCGATCGCAATCAGTTCGTGCTTGCCAAGCGGCGCCGGGTTGTGCATTGCGCGATGCGCGGGCGCGAAAGGCAACGTGTCGCTCACCGCGCGCAGCGCCTCCCACGATGCTTTGCGCCGCTCTTTCTCCCACGCGCCGAACGCGCCGGCGAGCGCGAGTGACGTCGACTCCGCGCGCGTGAGCCGCGCGCGGACCACGACATCCGCGATCGATGTGAATGCCGCCGCATCGTGCGCATTCCGAAGCTTCTCCAGCGTGCGCTCTCCCATCCCGCGCACGAACCGCCAGCCTATGCGCAGCGCCGGCACGTTCGGATCCGCCGACGGCTCCGTCGTGCATTCCCAGTTTCCATCGCGCAAACAGGGCGACCTCACCTCCACCTTCTGCCGCTTTGCGTCGTGGATCAGCGTCGCCGGCGAATAAAATCCCATCGGCCACGCATTCAAAATCCCCAGATAAAACTCGGCGGGATAGTGCACTTTCAAATACGCCGTCGCGTACGCGATCAGCGCAAAACTCCACGCGTGTGATTCCGGAAATCCGTAGTTCGCAAAACTTTTCAAATCCTCGCACATCTCGGTCGCGATCTCCGGCGTCACGCGCGGCGTGATGTCTTCATTCGAGATCATCCGCTCGTGCAATTTCGCGAGCGCACCCTCGAGCCGTTTTTGCTTCCTGATGTTTCCCATCGTGCGGCGCAGCTCGTCCGCTTCGCCGCCGGTGTAGCCGCCGAGCGCCATCGCGATCGACATTGCCTGTTCCTGAAAAATCGGAATGCCCTGCGTGCGCTTGAGAATCGGCTCGAGCATCGGATGCGCGTACACCGGCTTTTCCAGCCCGCGCCGCCGGTTGGTGTACGGCCGCACGAACTTCGCCTGGATCGGGCCAGGCCTGATCAGCGCGACCTGCACCACGATGTCGTAAAGTCCCTCCGGCCGCGTGTGAACGATCGACGCGATCTGCGCGCGGCTTTCTATCTGGAATGTCCCGACCGTGTCGCCGCGCGAAATCAGGTCGTAGGTCTTGGGATCATTGTCATAGGGCAGCTTGTACATCTCGGGCCGCGTCCCCGTGCGAATCTCAATCGCGTCGAACGCGCGCTTCACCATCGCGAGCCCGCCGAGCCCGAGAAAATCCCACTTCGGCACGCCGACGGCATCGAGATCGTCTTTGTCGAACTGCACGATCGTGCGCCCCATCGTCGTCTGCTCCACCGGCATCCAGTCGCCGAGCGCACCGCTCGAGAGCACGAATCCGCCGACGTGCGTCGCGCGCAGGCGCGGCAGTCCTTCGAACGCGGAGATCGCGCGCAGCAGCGCGCGCACGCGCGGCGTGTCGGGCGCGAGTCCCGCCTGCGCGGCGTACTTGTCCTGCATGTGGATCGCCGCGTCCGCGGGATCGTACCGGTGCAGCCGCGACGAAATCGACGTCGCGAGTTCCGCGGGATAGCCGAACGCCCGCATCGCATCGAGCACCGCGTTCGGCGCGCGATACGTCTGCACGATGCACGCGATCGCCGCATGCGGCCGTTTGTATTTCTCGTACATGTAGTCGAGCACTTCCTCCCGGCGATCGTGCTCGAAGTCGACGTCGATGTCAGGCGGCTCGGTGTTGCCGTCGACGCGCACTTCGGAGAGAAACCGCTCGAACAGCAATCCTTCCTTCACCGGATCCACCGCGGTGATGCCGAGGCAGTAGGTGACGGCCGAGTTCGCGGCGCTGCCGCGGCCCTGACAGAGAATGCCATGCGAGCGCGCGAAGCTCACCGCGTCCCACATGACGAGAAAGAACCCGGCAAATCCGAGCCGCCCGATGAGCGCGAGCTCGTGATCGATCTGCTTCGTCTGCGCCGCGCTGAGCGTGCCGCCCCATCGTACGTGCGCACCTTCGTATGCGCGCGCACGGAGAAAATCGTCGGCGTCGCGGCCAACGAGTTTGTTGTATTGGGGAAGCGGCGGCCGCATCCACGCGAGCTCGAGCGGCTGAAGGTCCGCGGCGATCAGCGCACTCTGCTCG
>DASYSH010000320.1:0-4690 GCA_036003525.1 Gemmatimonadaceae bacterium
TGATCTTGGAGAGGTGTGACTATGAAGATCCAATATTTGATTCTCGCGGTTCTTTCGCTCAGCGGCCTCAGTGCGCCGGAGCGCTACGCGCGGCCGGCGCAAATTATTTTGGTCAGGCACGCGGACAAGCCGCTCGATCCGGCCGACCCGCATCTGTCGCCCGCGGGTGTCGAGCGCGCAAAGCGACTGGCGACGTTTTTGGCGACCGATCCGTCGATGATCAAGTACGGATCACCGGTTGCGATATTTGCGACGCAGACGACGAAGCACGACGACGGGCAGCGAACGCAGGAGACGATGGTGCCGCTGGCGCGGAAACTTGGGCTGCAGGTACAAACCCCGTTTCTGGGAAAAGAATACGGCGCACTGGCGCGGATGATTCTCAGCGGCTCGCAGTACAGCGGCAAAACGATCGTAGTTTGCTGGAATCACGAGACGCTGCCGGAACTGGCGGCGGCTCTCGGCGTGAACCCAATGCCCCGGAAGTGGAAAGGGGCGGTTTTCGATCAGGTGTACGTGATTACGTACGCGGCGAGCGGGAAAGCAGAACTGCGGGTGCTGAGGTATCAGTAGAAGTGTAAGATCTAGAGTCTAGTGTCTAGCGTGTAAGGGTTCATAGCTGTGAACCCCGAACAGCGGGTTCTCAGACTTTAGACCTTAGACTCCAGACTTTCTTGACTACCTTTTGATCGATCCGATATTGTCGAAGTGCCCGGCGCTCGCGTACGGCCGCGTAAAACTCCCTGTCGGTGTCGCGGCCGTGACTTCGCCGTTGACGTGATAATCAACTCCGCCCGTCTTCGACATGAGCTGGGTCGCGCGCACGAGTTCCTGAATTGAAAATGAAACCGGCACGACGACGTCCGTCTTCTTGCGCGCTTCCAGCGTCGCGGTCTGCTTGATCTCGCCCGACGCCACTTTCAGGGTGTCGACGAAAAGATTGTAAGTGAATCGTGTCGCATCGAGCCGGAACTCGTTCGGATTGTTGACACTCAGGATGAGTTCGAGCGATCCGCCCTGAAATCCGATCGCTTTCATTCTGATATCCTTCAGTTCGACCACCGGCGTCGCGAACATAGAACGGCCTAGAGTGGCGCACGCACTCAGCGCGACGATAAGCAGACCGAAGACCGAAGTCCGAAGTCCGAAACTGCGCCTGCGTGTCTTGCGATTCTTCACCAGATCTCCCTCTTAAGTCGTCTCGGTTTAGGGCTTCGGGCTTCGGTCTTCGGTCTTCGGTCTTCGGTCGTTCTTGAGTTTCTGCCACCACTCGATCCGCTTCGCGATCTCCTTCTCAAAGCCGAACGCGGTCGGCTCGTAAAAAGTTGCATCCGCGATTTCATCGGGAAGGTAGTCCTGTGGCAGATATCCCTCCGGCGCGTTGTGCGCGTACTGGTACCCCGCCCCGTAACCCAGTTCCTTCATGAGCTTGGTCGGCGCATTCCGGATGTGCTTGGGGACAACCGCCGCCGGCGTGTCACGCGCCGCGGCGAGCGCGGCGCCCCACGCGGCGTAGACGCGATTCGATTTCGGAGCGGTCGCAAGGTAGACCGCCGCTTCGGCGATGGCGAGCTCACCTTCGGGACTGCCGAGAAAATGATATGCGTCACGGGCTGCAATCGCGATCTCCAGCGCCCGCGGATCGGCGAGGCCGACATCCTCACTCGCAAACCGCACGGTCCGGCGCGCGATGTACATCGGATCCTCGCCACCGTCGATCATGCGCGCGAGCCAATACAGCGCGCCCTGCGGGTCGCTCCCGCGCAGCGCCTTGTGATAGGCTGAGATGAGGTTGTAGTGCTCCTCACCTGTCTTGTCGTAGTGCGCGGATCGCCACTGGAGGGCTTCGCGGACCGTCGCTGCCGCAAGCCGCAGGACCGAAGTCCGAAGACCGAAGTCCGAAACCGCACCCGCAGTTTCGGCCTTCGGATTTCGGTCTTCAGTCGCTTTTGCCAGCGCCACCGCAGCCTCGAGAACCGTCAGCGCCCGCCGCGCGTCGCCGTCGCTCTCCACGGTGAGAATCGTCATCGCATCGTCGTCGATCGCCACGTGCTCGTCGCCGAGCCCGCGCTCTTTATCCACGAGGACACGTTCGATCACGCTCTTGATGTCGTCGGGGGTGAGCGGCTCGAGCACATAGACGCGAAGGCGCGACAATAGCGCGCCGTTCAATTCGAAACTCGGATTTTCGGTCGTGGCGCCGATCAGGGTCACCGTGCCCGCCTCGACGTGCGGCAATAACGCATCCTGCTGGCCGCGATTGAACCGGTGGATCTCGTCGATGAACAGCACGGTTCGCACGCCGCTCACCAATCGCCGCCCGGCGTCCGCAACGATTTCACGGATGCGCGGAATCCCATCGGTTACCGCGGAAAACTGGACGAACTCGCCCTTCGCGTAGCGCGCGATCAGTCGCGCGAGCGTCGTCTTCCCTGTTCCCGGCGGACCCCAGAACAGAATCGAACCCGTATCACCGCTCTCGATCGATTCGCGCAGCGCGCGCCCGCGATCGAGCAAGTGCCGCTGCCCTGCGACTTCATCGAGCGAGCGCGGACGCATGCGCGCTGCGAGCGGCGCGCGACCGGAGATCTCTTCGAATATCGACGGCGCCGGCGCACCGCTCTTTGAGCGCGCTTTCATATGACTCGGGACTTCACGTTCGCTTTATCGCGTGCTCGCTGGTCGTTGCCAACGCGGCCGGCGAACCCTTTGCCACCCACGCCCGCGTGAGCGCGCCCTCCAGCGACTCCATCGTCACCGGCTTTGGCGTGTAATCATCCATTCCAGCCGCCACGCATGCCTGCCGGTCCGATTCCATTGCGCTCGCCGTCATTGCGATGATCCACGGATTGCGGTCTTTCGGCACAAACTCGCGGATGCGCCTCGTCGCTTCGAGTCCGTCCATCTCCGGCATGTGCACATCCATCAGCAGCGTGTCGTAGGGAATGTGATTGACCGCGGCAAGCGCCTCGAGTCCGTTCCCTGCCACATCGATGCGATAGCCAAGCTTCTCGCACATGCGCGTCGCGACCATCTGATTCACCGGATTGTCCTCGACCAGCAAGATCCGCAGCGGCTGGCGAACGGCGGTGGTCCGGTCGATGATGCGCGCCACCGATCGCGACCGGCGATGGGACGTTCCCGTAAAAATCGAGACCAGCGTGTCGTACAGCAGCGAAGGCTTTACGGGTTTCGACAACACCGCGGCGAAGCTCTTCTCGCCCACCGATCCGCGCCGTCCCATCGACGTCGCGAGAATCAGCGGCGGCACCGCCGTCAGCGAGGCCTGCTCCGCGCGCCACGCCTCGGCCAGCGCCTCGCCATCCATGCTCGGCATTTGCATATCGAACACCGCGCAGTCGAACGCGCCTTCATGCTTGATCATCGAGAGCGCTTCGGCGCCGGACGTCGCGACGACGACATGCATTCCCCATCCGCGCAAATGCTGCTCGAGGATCCGCCGGTTCGTCGCGTTGTCGTCGACCAGCAGCACACGCCGGCTGCTGAGCTCCGGCGCGACGCCGCCGAGGAATGTCCGGCGCGTCACTTCTCCGGCGGCGACATCGATGGTGAAGCGAAACGTCGAGCCTTCGCCGGGCGTGCTTTCCACGCCGACTTCGCCGCCCATGAGCTCGACGAGACGCTTGCTGATGGCGAGTCCGAGTCCCGTGCCGCCAAACTGTCGCGTAGTAGATGCGTCAACCTGACTGAACGAACGAAAGAGCCGGTCGATTCTGTCCGAAGGGATTCCGATGCCCGTGTCGCGGACGGAGAATGCCGCCTCGAGGCGCCCGTTGGGCAGTTCCCGCGATGTCACGTGAACGAACACATCACCCTTCTCCGTAAACTTCACCGCGTTCGACAGGAAGTTCACCATCACCTGGCGGACGCGTGTCACGTCGCCGACGATCGACTGCGGGAGCGAATCCTCGACGAGATAAGCGAGATTCACATCCTTCTCCGCCGCGCGCCCGGCAACGAGATCGAGCGCAGACTCCACGCAATCGCGCACGTCGAATGATTCCGCTTCGAGCACGAGGTTGCCGGATTCGATTTTCGAAAAATCGAGGATGTCGTTGATGATCGTCAGCAGCGCATCTCCGCTCGCGCGAATCGTCTCGACGAATTCCAGCTGCTCTTCGCCAAGCGACGTGTCGAGCAGCAGTCCGGTGAGGCCGATCACGGCGTTCATCGGCGTGCGAATCTCGTGACTCATGTTCGCGAGGAATTCGCCCTTGGCGCGGCTCGCCTGCTCCGCCTCATGTGTCGCCCGTCGCAGCGCAACCTCGGCTTCTTTCCTCGTCGTGATGTCGGTCGAAACGATCGCATAACCCGTCCGCTGCCGGCTCGCGTCGAGCAAAACGGAAATCGAAACGAACGCGGGGAACTCTCTGCCATCGTGGCGCCGCAGCGACCATTCGCGGTCGTCACGCCCCGTGCGATCAGCGGCGCGCACTATCGATGAGAAGGCGCTGTCATCGAAGAGAGGCTCGATCGACATACGGCCCACAGCGGCCTCCTCCGTGGTGCCGAGCGCTTCCGCGGCCGCAGGATTCAGACCGGTGATCGTGCCGCTATTATCGACCGCTACGATCAGATAGCTGGTGCTGTTGAGCACCGCCTGCACGAGCGCGTGCGATTCGGCCGCGTGCCGCTCTTCGGCGCGCCGCTCGGTCACTTCGGCGGAGAT
>DASYSH010000321.1:0-7796 GCA_036003525.1 Gemmatimonadaceae bacterium
GTTTCGAGACGGTGCTGCATCGCGAGCAGCCGGAAGCGCCGCACTCCGGAGAGTGACGGCACGACCATGATCGAGTCGTGCGCGGAAAAGAGCACGCGCGCCGACATGAGACCGATCGGTGTACGCATGCGCGCCCCGACGTCGCCGAGCTCCGCGCGGCCGCGCGTTTCGCCGGTGACCTGAAAGGCGAGTTCGAGCGAAGCGTTCGGTGCGATCATCACGCGCGTCAGACCTGCGCCGCCGCTCACGAGCGGCGAAGGATGATCTTCAATCTCCACGATCACCGGCCGCAGCCAGTGTGAGGTCAGAACGTATTTGCCCTCAACCGAATCGCCGATCCCAACGCTGTCGGGAAGCTCGCGCACGAGCGTGAGCGCGCGCCGCGCGGGAAGCAGCGCGAAGTCGGCTGCGGCGAGCAGCGCGATCACCGCGAGTCCCGCGGAGCCCGCGATCCCGCCCGCGCGTCCCGGCATGAGCCAGAGCCCCGAAGCCGCGGCGACACATATGGCAAGCCTCCGCTCCGGTGAAAAGCGGATGCGCGGACGCGACGAAGCGGCGAGCGAATGCAGGCCGCCGGGTGCTGTCACTTCGGCGCCTCGATGCGGAGCAGGATCGTCGCGAGCACATCGTCCACCGAGCGCCCCTCGACCTCCAGTTCCGGCGACAGCGTCACCCGGTGGCGCAGCGCAGACGGCACGCGATCCTTCACGTCATCCGGCGTCGCGTACGAACGTCCCTCGAGCACCGCGGCCGCGCGCGCCGCGCGCATGAGCGAAACGCTCGCGCGCGGAGATGCGCCAAGTGAAATCGTGGACTCGTCCCGCGTCGCGCGCGTGATCGCCGCGATGTACTCGCGCACCTCTGGCGCGACGCGAACACCGTCGATCAGCGCGCGCAGTTCGGCCGCGCGCGCGGCGTCGAGCACCGGCGGCACCATAACATCGGTCGCGCGCTCGGGATCGAAACCGGCCTCATGGTGCGCGAGCATCTCGAGCTCGGCGTCTTTCGACGGATAGTCGATGATCGTTTTGAGCAGGAAGCGATCGAGCTGCGCCTCGGGCAGCGGGTAGGTGCCCTCATGCTCGACGGGATTCTGCGTCGCGAACACCGTGAACAGCGAATCCAGCTGCCGCGAAACACCGTCGACCGTCACTTGACGCTCTCCCATCGCCTCGAGCAGCGCCGACTGCGTCTTGGCCGGAGCGCGGTTGATTTCGTCGCCGAGCAAAATTTGGGTGAACACCGGACCGGGCTGGAATTCGAAACCGCGCGCGGGATCGCGCTGCATCGAGACTCCGGTGACATCGGACGGCATCAGGTCGGGAGTGAATTGAATTCGCGTGAACCGCAGGCCGAGTGCGCTCGAGAGCGTGCGGACGAGCAGCGTCTTCGCCGTGCCCGGCACGCCTTCGATGAGGAGATGCCCGCGCGCGAGAAACGCGACGAGCGCGTCGTCGATGGCGGCGTCCTGTCCGACGATGCGCGTGGCGACCGACGCGCGGACCTGGCGGAGCAGTTCCGCGCCCTGTTCGATCGAAAGTGTGTCGCTCATTTCAAATCCGGGTGAGAGAGAGTTCTACCTGTTCGAGCGCGCCGCCGACGAGCGCAAAATCCCGGCGGGAGATTGGTTCGCGGAGCGCTTTCTTGATGATGGAAATATCCTCCGCGAGCGACGGCGCGTCGCGCAGCGCGCGGTCCAGAAATGCGTCATCCGACACGTCCAGGCCCGATCGCGAGGCCCCGCCCGCGAGCCGCCGCCGGACGCCGCGCACCAGCCGTGCGGTGGCGGATCGCGTCGCGCCGACCTGCGCATAGGCGCGCCCCAGTGCGTCGACATGCTCGAGCGGTGAACGCCGCTCGATGAACTGCGGATCGCGCGGCGGAATGAGGCGCGGCATCGCGGCGAGCAGCAGAATCAATCCCGCGCCGAGCATTTGGAAGAGCAGACGCCCGGAGGATTCGCCGAGCAGATATCGCGATATCGCGCCCATCGTGCTGCGCTGCTCGCCGTAGCCCTGATGGAATTCGTCGAACACCATGTGCGGCCGCGCGCCGTCGCCGTCTCTCAGATATTCGAGCATGCGCACCGCTTCGACATCGAGCGCGTATTTGCAGATGCGAATGGCGTCGTTGCGCAGCACGTCTGGATCGGACCCGACGACGACACGGCCGCGGCCGAGCGGGAATCCCGCCGCGGAGTGCACGGGCTGCGGATGCCGCATATCGGGCGCCTGCTCGAGCGAAATGAAGTCGCGCACCGAATCCGGCCGCACCGGCCCGCGCCAGACGAGGCGCGTCAGCGTAACGCGATCGCCCGGCCAGAGCGTGTAGAGAAATCGCCGTGTGAAATCGCGCCGGGTGTCCGGCTCGCATCCGGCGGTTTCATTCATCGGCCGCGGATCGCGGGCCCAGCCGTCGCCGATTCCGACGTGCAGCGACTCGGCGATGGCGCGTGTTCCATTCCCGAGCATCAACAGCAGTCCGCCTCCGTGGCGCACGTGCTCGAGAAGGTCGTGCGCCTCTTTCGGCCGAAGCGGGACCACCGGCGACATTTCCGCGATGATCGCGCCGGAGTCTGCCGGCAGCGCCGCGGCGCGCTCCTGTGTCACGCTGAAGCCGAGCCGCTGTGTCAGATCGAAAAAAATCCGGCCGCCCATCGGTGACGTCGAATAGGTCGTGAGGCGCGAATCGCCGTTGCGTCCGGTGTCCGCCACGGGCGTGACCAGCGCGACCGCCACGATCAGCGCGCCGACGATCGGCAGCACGATTGCGGGGCGCGAATACCATGGCGGCGTGACTCGGTCCGGCGCGGAGAGCGGACTGGTCACGGGACGCCCGCGCGCGAAAGAATCGGCGCCGCATCGCGGAGCAGCGCGGCGTACGTATCGGCGTCGCATATGCCGACGCCGAATATCACGGCGTCGTAGCGCCGTCTGAATTGCTGAAACGCACTGCGCGCGGGCGATCCCCGCCTCGCGAGTTCGCGCGCATAATCACCCGCGGTCTTCGACGCGTGGAGGCGCACCTCGCCGCGCTGCGCGAACGACGACAGCAGCGCGGCGAGCAGCGCGTGCGACGCCTCAGTGAACGCGCCGGCGGCCGCGAGGCGCTCGGCCTCGCGCCAGGCGTCCGCGGCGCGCGCGCGCGCCGGCGCCGAATCCGCGGCGACGACGTCGCCGCGGGCCGCAAGCGTCGCGAGAATGAAATGAATCGCGATCGCCGCGACGATCAGGATGACGATCAGGAGCGTGACGTTCCGCCCCGTCGCAGAACCGCGAAAAAAATCGAAGATCGTCTGCATGACGCGGCCCACGGCGCGCCAGAACTGCTGCCACGCGCTCTCGCCGAGCGACCGCTCGTAGACCCGCTGCCGCGCGATCGCCGCGACGGTGTCGTGCACGGCGGGCACGGACCACGATTGCGACGCCGCCGCTTGCAAAAGCATCACGCGGCCGGCGCTATGGCGTGGCCGGCGCCGGCGCGCGATCCATGGCCGCGGCCATGTGCTCGATATCGAAGCCCTCGCCGCGAATCCGGCAGTCGTAGTACAGGATCATGTTCGTGATGGCGATGATCGGAGCGCCGACGATCGTGAACAGCGTGGCGACCATGATGGTCACGACGTTGCTGTGCATGAGACTGCCCACGAGTCCGACGCACACGGAAAGCAAAAAGTAGATGATCCACACGAGGAGCAGCGTGTTCAGAATGTGCCGTTTGCGGCCCGCGGACAGCGCGGACGAACGCGCAAACGCATCCATCACGCTCGCGTCCTCCAGAACGATGACGGTCGTCAGCGCGAAGTAGCGCGCCGCGACGTAGAACACGCCGATGAAAAAGCAGAGCAATCCCGCAAAATAGAGAAAGCCAACGAGGAAACCCGCCCATAGGATGGGCACGATCTTCGGCACCATCGAGCGCACGGTTCGTGCCGCATCCGCCGGCTGGCCGAGGTACACATCGGAACCGTATTTGACGATCGCGGCGTGGCCGAGCAGGGACGAGATCACCGAGACGACGCTGAGCAGCAGCGTCGCCATGATCACCTCGGGATGACTGATGAAGTCGGTGGTCTGCTCCGGCTGCCAGATGAGCTGCGCGATCAGGCGGGGCACCATGGCGACGGCCATGATCAGCATGTACTGGCCTGCGTCCCGCCGGTACAGCGCGAACGCGGCGTCCACGATTTCGGAGACGGAACGGGCACGCAGGCGAACCTCACTCATCGAAGTCTCCGGGGTCGCGGTGGGGAAGTCACCCTGAAAATGGCCTTCTGGTGCGGACGGGGCTAGACTGGCTTGATTCAGCACGGCTTGGCGTACAGCGCCTTGACCGTTCAGGGCGTAATTCAGAATATGAATGTGCGCTCCACCATTAGAGGTGGGTACGTGGAGCGGCGTCACACCCGGACATCGGAGGCCAGCGTGCGCGGTCGGTTCTTTCAACTAGTTCTTCTGACATTTGCGATCATTGCGCCGGCGTCGGCGCGCGCGCAGGGCGCCCCCGCACAGCTCAGCAAGGATGAAATCGCCCTGCTGGCGAAAGTACAGGTCGCGATCGACGTCGCGCACGATTCGATGGATCTGCAGTTCGCCATGGTCGGCAACAAGAAGCCCGAGGTTCAGGAGGCGCTGAAGGAAAAACTGCGCGCGCAGATCGCTGAAATCCTGCACCACAACGGCCTCACGGAAGCGCAGTACCGCCGCGAAACGTTCATCGTGAGCACCGACACTTCGCTTCGCCGTTCGTATGACGGCGTGATCGTGCAGCTCACCGGCGCTCCGCTGCCGGGTGGCTACACGGCTCCTCCCCCGGGCGCCGGTGGACGTGGCGGCCGGGGCGGCGCGACGAACCCGCCGATCAAAGTTCCCGCCGGCGCGGTAGGCACGCATATCGGCCACGTCGTGAATTCGTTCTCGGATACGCCGAATGGCATGGGACTCCTGCCGGTCGCATTCGCCGAGGCGCGCACCGCCGCCCAGCACGCGGGTCTCGCGACGAAAGCGGCGACGCTCGACGCGATGAAGCTGCACGCGGGCCATGTGATCAATGCGATGGATCCGTCGATCGTCGCGCAGGGTCCCGGGCTCGGCTACGGCATGAAGAAGGCCGCACTCAACGTTGCGACGCACATAGAACTCGCCGCAAAAGCGCAGGGCGCGTCGCAGAACGTGATCATGCATTCGCAGCACATCGCGACGGCCGCGCGCAACGCCGCGGCGAGAGCCGACCAGATCATAGCGCTCGCGCAGAAAGTTCAGGCTGCGACGACGATGCCCGAAGCCGCGGCGCTGCTGAGCCAGATCGTGTCACTCTGCGATCAGGTCCTGGCCGGCGTGGATGCGAACAACACCGGACGCGTCACGTGGGAAACGGGCGGGCTGAACCAGGCTCAGGAGCATATCGACCTGATGCTGAAGGGAGAGAACCTGGGCGCGCGCTAGCGAACGCTGCGCACGCCGGTCGCCGCGCGCGACGCACGGGTGCGACAGCCCGCGGTCACATTCGACGCCGCCGCCGGCGATCTCGAGGCGGTGCTGCGCGGCGCGGCGCGATCGGAGATTCTCGACGCGCTGCTGAACGACGGTGAACCCGATGGCGCGCTCGCGCGGCTGCGGCGCGCGATGCACACCCACACCTTTCCAGCTTCGGCGGGCCAGGTAAAGCTTCGCCGAATCGTCGACTCGCTCGACGCGCGCACCCGCCGCGAAGGATTGCACGTGCTGCAGGGCTGGGACTATGTGGCGCACCGTTTTCCCGACGCGATCGCGCCCGTCATGATGCTCGACTACTGCGTTCGCTCCGGCGCCGCGAAAGACGACCGGAACTCGCTCGCGATTCTGCTGGACCAGTATTTTCTCGCGCTGCTTTCGCTGCTCGCGGTGCGCGCATGGGATGACGGCGATGCGAACGCGAACCTCGACCGCGTGACGGCGCTGCTTCGCGATCTCGGCGGCCCGCAGGGATCGGGCCGGCGATTCATCGACGAGGCTGAAACGCTGCTGCTCCTCGCCGTGTCGTATTTCCATCCGGAAGAGCGCGGCTACGATTCCATTCGGGAGCGCATCAACACGCTCGACGCGGCGCATCAGGTTCGCTGCGCTCGGCCGTGCGCCTCGATCATGGCGAGCCATCTGCGCTGGGGGCTGCGGTTCATGTACCGCCGTGAAGTCGGATTGATGCGAAAGGACAACGAAGTCGACTATCGCTGGCTGCTGTTCTCGCTGCTCGCGCTGCTGCGGGCGTATGCGCGGATGCACGACGAGAATGCCGCGGGCGCGGAGCGCGATCGCGTCGTCGAAGGGCTGCTAAACGGACTGTCGGCGGACCCGTGGGCATTCATCGAGAAGGCGCCGGCGTTCCTGCGCGTCCATCAGGCGGAGCATGACGAGTTTCGGGAACTTCTGGCCGCGCGCCGGGAATCGCTGTTGCGGGAGTTCGAGCGTCAGCGGCCGGGGACGAAGGTGTATTCTCCGCTCGCGTTCGCGACGAATTTCCTTTCGAATACGGCGGTGGCGATGGTTGTGGTCGCGCTCGTCGATGAGCAGAAGCATCCATCGCTCGATTCACTGCTCGCGACGGAGCGTGCTCGCGCGTTGCCGGCGGGATCGGTTGAGCGGCTGTCGAGGGAGCTGATGGGCTACTCGATGGCCGTGGCGGAGCGGAGTGGGGAGGGTGCCGCGCCGTTGATCGTGGTGGATCCGCTCGATGCGGCGCACTGCTTCAATAGCGTGATCAGGGTGATGCAGGCGTAGCGTTGTTGTTGAGCTCTCCTAGCAGTCAGCTTTCAATCGTCGTGGTGCGCCTCGTACTCTCTCTGCGTATTCGTCTTCTCGTACGCCTGCTTCGCATCCCGCTTCTTCGCGGCGCCCAGCGCCCGCGCATGCGTGCTCTCCGATTTCACCGACGGCAGCGATAGCAGCTTTTCCAAATCGGTGCTTTTGCATTCGGGGCACGCCGGCTGTGCCGACGTGCCCCGAATGAGAAGTTCAAACCGCTGACTGCAAGCCTTGCACGCGTACTCGTAAATCGGCACGTAAATAAACCCTCAGCCTACCAGCACGATACGCAGTTGTGGCTGTTGCGCGAGCCAAGTTTCTCGAGCAGTGCGACGGTCTCCGGGAATGGACGTGTGCGCGACACAGGCGAGTTCGCCATGTCTGCGACGGTGTGGCCGTTCTTCGCCACGGCCTTCACGTCTGCGCCCTTCGATACGAGATAAAGAATCATCTCATTGTCTCCGCGCGCCGCCGCATTATGCAGCGGAGTGTAGCCGTTCTGATCGCGGATATTGACGTCCGCGTGCAGAACTTCAACCAGATACTTCACCGCCGGCATCCAGCCGTCCGGCACATGACGCAGCGAGTTGCCAGCGAAGCCGTTGCCGAATCCGACACCGGATGCCGCATGCAGCGGGTAGACGCCAAGTCCCGGCACCGCTGCTTTCGCCGCGGAATCAATCGCCGGATCAAGTCCCGGTGCGGCGAGTACACCGCGTCCGCCCGCACCGCGAACGGGTGCAGCGGCACCGCCGTCGCCGTCCGGCGGCTTGTATGCAGACGGCGGGGGAGCCGATACATCGGTGCGGCCCGTGAACGGCGACGGAGCTGCGGACGTTCCCGCATCCGCCACCGCGCCACCGGGCATCGGTGCCGCAGCGCCGCCGGCGCCGCCGCGCCCACCACCACCACCGCGACCGCCGCGACCGCCGCCTGCGACGACCGCGCGCTCGGACGGCGTGTTCGGATCGGCTCCGTAGGAAACGAGCAGCTTCATGGCGTCGACATCCGTCGCAT
>DASYSH010000322.1:0-5160 GCA_036003525.1 Gemmatimonadaceae bacterium
GTCCCGGGCTGAACCGCTTCGAGGCCTGCACCGCGAGCCCTTCGTTGACGAGGTGCTCGCGAAGCGTCGCCGCGCGGCCTGTTTCCCAGTACGAGTAATAATCACCGGCTTCGGCGATGAGCTGCCGCATGTCGCTGCGGCTTTGCGGCGATGTGTACCGCACGCAGTGCGCGATTTCGTGCGCGAGCCACATCGGAATGAGTTCGGGATCGAGGCCGAGCCCCCGCGTCGAGGCGTTCGCGACGCTCGTAAAATGCTCGAGACATACGAACGCGATGCCGCGCCCGCCGACGACCATCTCGCCCGCGTTCGCGCCACCGACGCCGACCATGAGCACGACGTCGATGTTGCTGTCCACCTCGAACAGCAGGCTGCACTGTTCTTCCGTTGCACGCGCGAGCGCGACGACGTCGGTGCGCGCGAGCATGGCGCGCAGATCTTCGCGATCGGCGCGCACCGTATCACGCACGACTTCCTGGAAATGCGGCCCGGACGGCTCGATGACGTAGTTGTGCCAGTACGCCTCGAGGAGCGGACGATGCGCTTCGAAATACCGTTGGTACGCGGCGGCGGGGTCCGTGCTTTGCAGTACCGCGAAAAAATCGGGTAGCAGATTGATCAGCATGAACCGGGGCGATTTCCTGTACGAACGGGGTGCGACGACGTGAGTGCGCGGGGGCGACGCAACCGCGCGGAATGTACAGGCGCACGTGTTTGCGAACAAGAGCACGTGTATGCAAGCCAGCGCTCCGGATATTTGACGCCCGCTGCCGCGCGAACGTCACCGGGCGATCAGCGGGCTGCTACAAATGTTGTGTCAGCGGGTGCCGAACAGCCGGTCGCCGGCGTCGCCGAGTCCGGGAAGGATGTAGCCTCGCTCATTCAATTCGCGGTCGAGCGCGGCGCACAGAATCGGAACGTCGGGATGCGCGTCATGCACGCGCGCGACGCCGAGCGGAGACGCGACGATGCAGAGAAACCGGATGCGAAGCGCGCCCGCCCGTTTGAGCGAGTCGATCGCGGCAACGGCGCTGCCGCCGGTCGCCAGCATCGGATCGAGCAAAAGAAAATCGCGCTCGCCCGCGTCAGCCGGAATCTTGAAATAGTAGTCGATGGGCTCGAGCGTTTCGTGGTCGCGATAGAGCCCGATGTGTCCGACGCGCGCCGACGGCACGAGCTTGAGAATTCCCTCGACCATGCCGAGTCCGGCGCGAAGGATCGGCACGAGCGTCAGCTTCTTTCCACTGACGCGCTGTCCTTTCATGCGTTCGAGCGGCGTGTCGACGTCGACGGGTTCGAGCGCGAGATCGCTCGTCGCTTCGTACGCCATGAGCATCGCGATCTCGTCGACGAGCTCCTTGAAAATCTTCGTCGGCGTGCGTTTGTCGCGCAGGATCGTGAGCTTGTGCTGAACGAGCGGATGCCGGACGACGGACAGTCCGGGGAGGGCGGGGGTGGTGGTCATGGTGCTGATACTACTATTTTCGCCATCATGAAAGAATACCAGGCTGTCATTTTGAAATTGACGCAACGCACGCGCGAGGACGAAGACGCGCTCACCGACCTCCTCAATGAGCGCAGCCGCGGCGGATGGGAACCGGCGATGATGTCGCAGGATGAGGAACGACTGACGGTGGTGTTCTCAAGGCGCGGAGAAGCCGCGCGGTAGGCGCGGCGTCTCGCACCGCGCCATCATGACCGAAATTCTTTTTCGTGGCGCCGCCCGCGAGGTCACGGGCTCGTGCCACATTCTGCATGTCAACGGCCGCACGGTGCTCCTCGACTGCGGGCTGTTTCAGGGGCATCGCGCCGATGTGCAGGCGAAAAACCATGCGCTGCCGGCGCCGATCCCCAGCATCGACGCGGTCGTGCTCTCGCACGCGCACATGGATCACGCGGGCCGGCTGCCCTTTCTCGTGCGCGAAGGATTCGGCGGGACGATCTTCGCGACACCGGCGACGATCGACCTCTCCGAAGTGATGCTCGCCGATTCCGCGCACATCCAGGAGTCGGACGCGGAATTTCTCTCGCGCCACCGCAAGGAGCACGCGGATCCTCTGTACGCGATGCGCGATGCGGTTCGCACGATCGAACTGATGAAAGGCATCGGTTACGACAAGCCGTTCGACGTCGTGCCGGGTGTGCGCGTGACGTTCGTCGACGCCGGACACATCCTCGGATCCGCATCAGTGATAGTCGATTGCACGAGCGGCGGCGCGACGAAGCGTCTCGTGTTCAGCGCCGACATCGGCCGTGTGGGTCTTCCGATCATTCGCGATCCGGTGCCTCCCGCCGGCGCGCACGCGGTCATCATGGAGAGCACGTACGGCAACCGCGATCACGAGAGCGTCGCCGGCACGAAGGACGAACTTGCGCGTGTCGTTCGTGAGACCGCGGCGCGCGGCGGCCGGGTGCTGATCCCCGCGTTCGCCGTCGGCCGAACGCAGGAAATCGTTCTCGCGCTGCATGAGCTTGCCGAAGCAGGGTCCATCCCGAACATACCGGTGTACATCGACAGTCCGCTCGCGACCAAGGCGACCGGCGTCTTCGATGCGCACCGCGAACTCTACGACGACACCGAAGAGTTTATTCGCGCGCACAAGAACGGTGCCGGAGCGCTGTTCCAGTTTCCGAACGTGCAGTACACCCAGAGCGTCGAAGAGTCGAAGGCGCTCAATAACAAGCGCGGACCGATCGTCATCATCGCGGCGTCGGGGATGGCGGAGTCCGGACGAATCCTCCATCACCTCGCGAATGGCGCCGGTGATCCGCGCAACACGATTCTCGTCGTCGGCTTCATGGCCGAGGGAACACTCGGCCGCCGAATCGTCGAGAAGCAGCCGACGATCCGCGTGTATGGCGAAGACGTGCCGCTCCGCGCGCGCGTCGAGATCATCAACGGCTACAGCGCGCACGCCGATCGCACCGAACTTCGCAATTGGATCGACGCGGTTCGCGCGCAGTCGCCCGAACTCTCGGATGTGTGGCTCGTGCATGGCGAGCCGGAGGCGCAGGACGCGCTCGCCGCGACGCTCGGCGCGAACGGCTACCGCGTGCACACGCCGACACCCGGAACGACGATGACATTGTAAAGCCGCGCCGCACTACCGCGCGGCCGCCGGATTCATAGCTTGCGCGACATGCGCCGTCCGGAACGTCCTTTTTATTTGCGCCGCCGCGTGATTCTCGGGACTACAGCGGCGATCGCCGCGCTGTGGCTCGGATCCGTCGGCGCCGTGCTGAAATGGGCGCTCGAAGATGACGCGCGAAAAGCGGACGCGATCATCGTGATGGGTGCGGCGCAATATCAGGGAAAGCCGTCGCCGGTGCTTCGGGTGCGCCTGGATCACGCGCTTGCGCTCTGGCAGCGCGGCCTCGCATCACGGATGCTGCTCACCGGCGGCACCGGATCGGGCGACAGCGCGTCGGAGGCGGCGGTCGGCCGGGTCTATATGATTGCGCACGGAGTCCCGGACACGGCGATTCTGCTCGAAAACGAAGGACGCACGTCGGCGCAGTCGCTGCGATCGGCCGTCGATTTGCTCCACACGCGGGGTCTCGGAACAGCGATCGTCGTCAGCGATCCGTTCCACATGCTGCGCCTGGAGATTCTCGGACGCAGATACGGAATGGACCCGTACACATCGCCGGCGCTTCCCGCGCCCGGTTCGCAGCATCTGCTGCGCCGGCTCGGGAATCTCGCGCTCGAATCCGTCAAAGCGCCGCTCGCGCTGTTCGTGGACTGGTAGCAGGCGCATAGATTTCCGCCGATGCCGATACCAGTCGACACATACCGCCTGCCGAACGGGCTGCTCGTCACGCTCTCCGAGGATCACTCGGCGCCCATCGTCGCGGTGAATCTTTGGTATCACGTCGGGTCCGCGAACGAGCGCGAAGGGCGCACGGGCTTCGCGCATCTGTTCGAGCACATGCTGTTTCAGGGATCGGAGCATGTGGGGTCGAATGAGCATTTTGAATTGATTCAGCGCGCGGGCGGCACGCTGAATGGATCGACCTGGCTCGACCGCACGAATTATTTTGAAACCGTGCCGTCGAATCAGCTGGCCGTCGCGCTCTGGCTGGAAGCCGACCGCATGGGCGCGCTGTTGCCCGCGATGACACAACAGAAACTCGATACGCAGCGCGACGTCGTGATGAACGAACGGCGCTGGTCGGTGGACAACCAGCCGTATGGAACGTGGTGGGAACGGCTTCCCGCGCTCGCGTTTCCGCCGTCGCACCCATTTCACCATTCGCTCATCGGCTCGTTCGAAGACCTTGCCGCGGCGAGCCTCGACGACATCGCGCAATTTTTCCGGACGTACTACACGCCGGACAATGCCGTGCTGACGATCGCCGGCGATTTCGATCCGGCGGAAGCCCGTTCGCTGGTAGCCCAATACTTTGGCGCCATTCCAAAAGGAGCGGGAAAACCTCCGCTGCCACCGATGGCTGTTCCCGCGAAATTCGGCGGATGGCGCCGCGAGGTCGTGGAAGACGATGTCATGCTTCCGCGGCTGTTCCTCGCGTTCCGGTCGCCGCCGTTCGGAACCGACGCCTACTACGCGGCGAGCGTTTGCGGCGCCGTGCTGGGCATGCGGCGCGGCAGTCGTCTCCACCGCGCCCTGGTGCGCGAGCAAGAGGTCGCTTCCGCGGCGAGCGCTTTCACGTTCGATCTGAGCAAAGGCTCGGACTTACTCATCGTCGACGTGACCGCGCGTCCAGGAGTGTCAGTCGAGCGGCTCGAAGCCTCGGTTGACGAACAAATCGATGTGCTGCGCCGCGACGGCGTCACGAACGCTGAAGTCGAACGCGCGGTCGCGCTGATCGAAACCGATTTCGTATCGGCAATGCAATCGGCGGGCGAGCGCGGTGACAAGCTCTCGCAGTTTGCGACGTACTTCGGCGATCCCGCGCAGGTGAACACGCAAACCGACCGGTATCGCGCAGTCACGGCGGATGCCGTGAACGCATTCGCGCGCGAATCGCTCGGACCCGACAACCGCGTCTCGCTGCTCTACGTTCCGCGCACAGCGGAGGCGGCTGCATGACGTTTCCGCCGAGACCAGCGCCGGG
The DNA here is from genome assembly GCA_036003525.1 of Gemmatimonadaceae bacterium. Lineage (GTDB taxonomy): Bacteria > Gemmatimonadota > Gemmatimonadetes > Gemmatimonadales > Gemmatimonadaceae > Fen-1231. Next base: position 5,077 of record DASYSH010000322.1, read on the forward strand.
GATTCCGCGCGACTATTCTTTTCCCGCAATCGAGCGGTCGACGCTGTCCAACGGGCTGCGAATTGCCGTTGCGCCGATGCCGCG
>DASYSH010000323.1:0-1679 GCA_036003525.1 Gemmatimonadaceae bacterium
CGTTTCGCCCCGCTCCCCCCTCTCCCTCGCCCCTCCCCGCTGGCCTCCCCCCTCATATCTTTTCCTAATGACCGACGGCCACGTCTCCTCTCAAATCTCCGACGGCATCGCCACGATCACCTTCGGCCATCCGAAAGGAAACTCTCTCCCCGGCTCCCTCCTCAGATCTCTCGCCGACGAAATCACCGCACTCGGCAACAACCCCAGCGCCCGCGTGATCGTGCTCCGCAGCGAAGGACAAGGCCCCTTCTGCGCCGGCGCATCATTCGACGAACTCACCGCTATCTCCTCTCCCAAAACCGGAAAGGAATTCTTCAGCGGGTTTTCGCGCGTCATCCTCGCCATGATTCGCGCCCCGCAGTTCGTGCTCGCCCGCGTGCAGGGCAAGGCGGCGGGCGGCGCCGTCGGTCTCATCGCGGCATCCGACTACTCATTTGCCGTGCACACGGCATCGGCGAAACTGAGCGAACTCGCCATCGGCATCGGCCCCTTTGTGGTCGGCCCCGTTATCGAGAAAAAGATCGGCCTCGCCGCGTTCAGCGCGATGGCCGTCGACGCGGATTGGCATGACGCGGCATGGTGCGAGCGGCACGGTCTCTACTCTCAAGTTTTTGCGAGCGTCGCCGAAATGGACGCCGCAGCCGGGGTGCGCGCGAAGACGCTCGCGTCGTCGAATCCCGAAGCTATGGCGAAACTCAAGAAAATTTTCTGGGCCGGCACCGAATCGTGGGAGCAATTGCTCGACGAGCGCGCCGCGATGAGCGGCACGCTGGTCCTGTCCGACTTTACTCGAAAGGCGATCGCCGGCTTCAAGGCGAAATAGGCGCGGGCCGTGCCGCGAACGCGAGCGGGGCTGCGCGCGTATGGAGTACGCGGGATGTCGCACACGCGGGGCTGACAGTACCTTTCGCCCGCCACCGTACGCCGCGTGATCAGTTCTTCATTCGTTACACGAACCTGAACCGACCTCAGCAATGCGCATAGCTGTTCCGCGGGAGCGAGCACCGCGCGAGTCGCGTGTCGCGCTCGTCCCCGAGAGCGTCGCCAAGCTGGTGAAGGCGGGCGCAACCGTTGCCGTCGAACACGATGCCGGCCTCGCCGCAGGATTTCCCGACGCACAATACACGGCGGCCGGCGCAACAATCGGCGCCGACATCGGTGCGACTCTCTCCGGCGCGGAACTCGTCTGCCAAATTCAGCCGCCGGAATCTCCTGAAGTCGCCATCCTGCCACCGGGCGCCGCGGTCGTCAGCTACTGGCAGCCCGGCGGCGCGGCCGAAGTGCTCGCCGCGCTCGGCGCAAAAAACATCCGCGTCCTCGCGCTCGAGAAAGTGCCGCGCATCACGCGCGCGCAGTCGATGGACGTGCTCTCGTCGCAGGCGACGGTCGCGGGATACAAAGCCGTGTTGCTCGGCGCGTCCGCGCTTCCGAAAATGCTGCCGATGCTCACCACCGCCGCAGGCACGCTCGCGCCGGCGCGCGTGTTCGTGATCGGCGCCGGTGTCGCGGGGCTTCAGGCGATCGCGACCGCGAAACGGCTCGGCGCGGTGGTCAGCGCGTTCGACGTGCGCGCGGCCGCGACGGAGCAGATCCAGTCGCTCGGCGCGACAGCGCTCAAGATCGATCTGGGTGGCGACGCGGAAGGCGGCGGCGGATACGCGAAGGCGCAGTCGGTAGAT
>DASYSH010000324.1:0-2056 GCA_036003525.1 Gemmatimonadaceae bacterium
GGGCAGATAGCCGAACAGCTTTCCGCGCATGCCGTGCGCGTTCTTGAAGTCGTTCTGCGCGACCCATGTTTTGGCGCCGGTGAGATGCGCGAGTCCGCCCGCGTGATCCGTATGGAGATGAGTGAGCACGACCTGACGCACATCACGAGGGGCGATGCCGAGGGCGCGGAGCTGCGGTCCGAGCTCTTCCTCGGGGAGGACATTGAAGAGCGAGGCGCGGCGGTAGAACGGATGCCAGGACGGATGATAGCCGCGCTCGTGGACGCGCGCGGTTTCTCCCGAGTCGACGAGGATGATCCCCTCGGGGTGGTCGATGACCCAGGCATGAATCGGCAGCCAGTCGGACCACGCGTCATCGAGCAGGACGTCGGCCATGCGCACGGCGCCGGTGCGGCGGGCGGCCATCTGCGCGGTTCTCACTTTCACCAAACCGGTGCGAATCGGGTGTATCGTCGTCATGGCAACTCCGGGGTGGGTGCTGGAATGGATGGGTTAGCAATCGCTAACTCGCAGGGCAAAAAAAATTATTCGCGGACCAGGCGCGAGAGCAGCGCGTCGAGCGCCGCCACGGCGGCCTTGTTCGTCATCTTGAGCTGGCCGAAATGGCGGGCGCGCGTGAACTGCTGGATGGTTCCGGCCCAGGCGGTCGTCAGGAGCATGAGGTCGATCGTCGAGGTGACATCGCCGGCCCGGCGGCCGTCCTCGAGCATCTTTTTGATCGCGCCGAGCACCGAATGTTTCTTCACGGCGGCCGACGCGCGGGGCCAGAAGTGGCGAAGGTTGTCCTGCGCGAACAAAAACGCGTTCTGATCGCGCTCGAGGGCGGCCATGTATCCGGTGAGCAGCGCGCGCTGGCGCGCGGCGAACGTCGTGCCCGACGCGATGGCATCGATGGTGAGGCGGTGCATGTCGAGATAGCAGCTTTCGAAGAGAAAGAGTGCGAGCGCGTCCTTCGTCGCGAAATGCTTGAACAGCGCGGGATTCGTGTATCCGGACGCTTTCGCGATGTCGCGCACCGTCGTCTCGCAGAGTCCTTTGTTGACGAACAGGTCGAGCGCCGCGACGAGGATGGTGCGCTTCGCGGGGGCGTCGCCGTCGGAGAGATATGAGGGGTTATGAGCGGCAGGCATGATCGGGTTCGTTCGAGTGTGAACCAAGGTTAGCAAACGCTAACGGCTTTGTCAAGTCATCTCCCGCGGAGCATCGTTAACGCTCATGCGACTTCGAGTCATCACGATCCTCGCCATGGCCGGAGTGGCCGCGGGCGCGCAGCAGCCGGCGCCGCGGCCACCGGCTGCGCCGCGCTACAAGAACAGCGCACTCGGCATCGACGCGCGCGTCAGGGATTTGCTCGCGCGCATGACGGCCGAAGAAAAATTCTGGCAGCTCTGGATGGTGCCGGGCGATCTCGACAGCAATGCGAAAATCTATGAACACGGAGTCTTCGGCCTGCAGGTGCGCGAGCGCGGCGTGCCGACGCCGGAGCGCGATCCCGCCGCCGCCGCGCGCCGGATGGCCGACAGGCTGAACTCAATTCAGCGCTTCTTCGTTGAAAAGACGCGGCTTGGAATTCCGATCATTCCGATTGAAGAGGCCGTTCACGGCCTCTACGGCAATGGCGGAACCATGTTCCCCGCGGCGATCGGTCTCGCGGCCACGTGGAGCGTCCCGATGATGGACAGCGTTGCGTCCGCAATCTCTTCAGAAGCGCGCACGCGCGGCGTCCGCCAGGTGCTCTCGCCGGTCATCAACATCGCCAACGATGTCCGCTGGGGCCGGGTCGAGGAAACGTACGGAGAGGATCCCTGGCTGACTTCGGAACTCGCGCGCGCGTTCGTCACGCCGTTCGAAAAAAGCGGCGTCGTGACGACGCCGAAACATTTCATCGCGAACGTCGGAGAGGGCGGCCGCGACAGCTATCCGATCGATTTCGATGAACGGCTGCTGAACGAGATATTCTTTCCGCCGTTCAAAGCCGCGATTGCATCCGGCGCGCGTTCGGTGATGGCGTCGTACAACTCGGTCGACGGCTCACCCGCGAGCGCAAACGAATGGC